>CACVAV010000343.1 GCA_902727945.1 uncultured Thiotrichaceae bacterium
TACACCTCTCCGGTATATTCCCCTCTGGCCGGGTAATTATTAGCAATAGCAAAATCAAGTGCACCCGATAGCTCTGCAAAAGAAGGACGGGCAAACGGCATGGTCTGCACAGAGCCGTAATACAATGACTGATCAGGACTAACCATAAACAAACCCGGCTCAGAAAATAGGGCAGGTTCTTCAATACCAATCGAAGTTTTGCCACGGGAAGTCGAGATAAACAGACCCCACTCACGCGCTTTCGCCAAGCTCAGGCCGTAACCCATACGCAGATTCGGGGCATTTATTTTCTCTGCCATCTGTTCCGTTCGTTCCTTGGTATCAGAACTCAGCGCAATGAAATTAACACCGCGCTCAGCGAATGCATCCTGGTGTTTGGCCATATCAATCAGTTGTTTGGCACAAACCGGGCAATGCAGGCCACGATAAAAACAGATCAGCGTGCCACGCTCCCCGTTTTCTGTACTCAGGTCGAATTGACCGTGTGCGAGTGTTTCAACACTTAAATCCGGCGTTTTCTGGCGAGGCATTAGCATAATAATAGTTCCTTTGGTGGTATGGTTTGAAGCTTATTGTAGTCGGCCTTCATCGGGCATCGATTATGGATGAATTAAGCCGTTTAATATACAGGAAATCCAATGGACAATATGCGCGGAAGTGCTTTTATGGTGCTGGCGATGGCGGCTTTTTCGCTGGAGGATATGTTTATCAAATCCGCCGCCCGCACCCTACCTGTGGGTGAAATACTCATCCTGTTTGGCTTGGGTGGCATGCTGGTGTTTATGCTGCTGACCAGGCGCCGGAATGAAGTCATTTTTCATCCGGCTATTTTGTCCCGGCCGATTTTGCTACGGGCGCTGAGTGAAGTGGCGGGGCGCATGTTCTTTACGCTGGCGTTGGCGGTGGCTCCGTTGTCCAGTGTGTCTGCGATTTTACAGGCGACGCCTCTGGTCGTAGTGATGGGAGCCGCGTTATTGTTTGGTGAACGGGTCGGCTGGCGACGCTGGAGTGCGATACTGGTGGGGTTTTTGGGTGTATTACTGATTATCCGTCCTGGTACACAAGCTTTTGAAGCTAGTTCATTGCTGGCGGTGGCCGGTATGTTGGGTTTTGCCGGACGTGATTTAGCCACGCGGGCCGCACCACCGGTTTTATCCAATATGCAGCTGGGTGTGTATGGTTTCTTCGTGCTTATTCCGGTGGGCTTTGGTTTGTTGCTTTATAGCGGCGGCGGGAGTGGGTTGACGCTGGAATCCGCATTGCAAATTGCAGGGGCGACGGTGTTCGGGGTCATTGCGTATTATTCACTAACGGTGGCTATGCGTACCGGTGAGGTATCGGTGGTCACACCGTTTCGCTATACACGTTTGGTGTTTGCACTTATTCTGGGGGCGATTATCTTTGCCGAGCGGCCTGACACGCTAACGTTAGTCGGCAGTGCCATCATTGTCAGTAGTGGAATTTATACACTCCTGCGCAACCGGCGGCCAGACCTGAAAACACCTGATGATCAATAGTGATAACACTACAACGCCAATAGGAATGGGCATAGTCGATGGATTAAACTTATTATTCGCTTTTTCTGTATTAATGAGGGCAAAGCGTGGAATTTGAACCGATCACTCTGTTTTTTATGCTGGGTATTCTAGCCGGTATTACCCGCTCTGATCTTAAGATACCCAGCAGTGTCTATGATGCTTTATCGATCTATTTATTGTTAGCCATTGGCCTTAAAGGTGGTGTGCAACTAGCGGAGCATGCCACACAGAGTATGTTGTTTGATAGCATTGTTATTGTTGGCATTGCTTGTATTCTGCCCTTGATCGTTTTTTCGGTTCTGTTGAAGCTCGGTAAATTTAAACGTGCTGACGCGGCGTCTATCGCTGCCCACTATGGTTCCGTCAGTGTGGTGACTTTCTCTCTGGCGATTACTTTCCTTGAACAGTTGGACGTTCCCTACGAAGGGTTCATGATCGTTTTTCTGGTGCTGCTGGAAGTGCCTGCATTAGTCATCGGTGTCTTACTGGCGCGTTATGGCGCGGGCAAGGTTAAGTGGGGAAGTCTGTTGCACGAAGTGTTTTTCGGCAAAAGTATTCTGTTACTGATTGGTGGTTTGTTGATCGGTTACCTCAGCGGAAAAGACGGTATCAAGCCGATGGAGCTGGTATTTTTTGACATGTTTAAAGGTGCCTTGGCGATATTTTTATTAGAAATGGGACTGGTCGCTGCGAGTCGCATTCATGAGCTACGTTCGCATGGTTTATTCCTGAGTATTTTTGCCATAGTGATTCCTGTTTTTAACAGCGTGCTGGGCATGCTGACAGCTTATATGCTGGGCCTGAGTTTAGGCGGAGCCTTGTTATTGGCGACACTATTTGCCAGTGCTTCCTACATTGCCGCCCCGGCTGCCATGCGCGTAGCAGTCCCCGAAGCGAATCCGGCATTATCGATCGGCGCTTCGCTGGGTGTAACATTTCCGTTCAATATTGTATTGGGTATACCGCTTTACTACTGGCTGGTACAGCAGCTATACCTATAAGGATGATGACGATGAACAAAAATTCAATGCAACTGGTGACCATTGTTTGTGAGGCGATGCTGGAGCCTTATCTGGAGCGTGAGCTGCCAGCCCTGGGCGCTGAAGGGTATACCATTACCGATGCCCGGGGCATGGGGAAGCACATGGGCAAGCGTAATGGCGGATGGCGTAAAGAGTCAAATATTAAGGTTGAGGTTCTTTGCACGGACGTCGTGGCAGAACGCCTGATCAGCCATGTGTTGAGTAAATATAATGATAACTACGCCCTGATTGTCTATTCGCACGAGCGTACTGTTTATGAATAACGGCGGAAAAACGTGATGCTTATCTGAAGCGGAAGGTTGAGGCAGCGGGGCTGGATAAGGATTCGCTGGATGTGCAGACTTTTGATGCTATCCGTGCGCAGTCGGCTGATAAGGGTTTGGTTTATGAGAAGAAAGACATAAAATACTGAGTAACGGTTGTGATTGGGGGATTTCAGACTTGACCTGAATCCCCGTTTTCGATTAGGGTGTAGTCCATTATATTACTGTTTAATGATTTACTACTATGCGCAACACTTCAAACACATCTTCTATGTACCCAACGCAG
>CACVAV010000344.1 GCA_902727945.1 uncultured Thiotrichaceae bacterium
TCAGGGTAACGGCCATAGATAAAGAGCTGCCACTTGGCCTCAACGTAAGGCCAGCAAGCACCTACTTCTCCGGCAGCCACACCACCCTGCGCAGCGGTCGTACAGACACCACGCTTGAGACCCTCAGGATCACTCCAAACGGCATTGATCAGGGTAAAATCAATCAGCGACCAGACGATACTGACACCGATATATAACAGACCAAAGGTTAAAACAGCATAAAAAACCGAGGTGATAGCAGCACCAGGGCTACTGAAATCATTCATTGTCGACAGAATATGCTTACGCAACCAACCGACCATACCAGACTCAGTTACCGGTGGTTCCAGCAGCGGCGCATCTTCAGTGCGCAGATAGGCAATTTCTCTAGTCATCATTAACGCTCCACCAGTTTGATTCTATTATTAAACCAGTTCATAAACAGAGAAGTACTTAAACTCAATATCAGGTAAACCATCATCATCATAAAGATCATTTCGATTTCCTGCCCGACCACATTCAGCGCCGTCCCCGCAAACACCGAGACAATGTCCGGATAAGCAATGGCCACTGCAAGCGATGAGTTTTTCGTCAGGTTAAGAAACTGTGAAGTCAACGGTGGCACAATAACGCGCATCGCCTGCGGGATAACCACTAAGCGTTGAATCAGGCCGGAACGCAGCCCCAATGCCTGACTGGCTTCAGTCTGACCATGTGACACCGCCAGAATACCGGAGCGTACGATCTCACCAATAAAGGCAGCCGTATAAACCGACAATGCGATCCACAGGGCCAGCAATTCCGGCTTCAGCGCCATGCCTGCTTCGGCATCAAACCCACGGCGCAGGATCGGCCCGTCAGTCTTAAACACCGGAAGATCCCAGCTCATTGGACGATCCAGTAAAAAGAATACCGCCAGCGGAATACCAATCAGTAATAACAGATACATCGGCCAGCCCGGCGGTCGTTTACCGGTGCGATACTGAATAGCAGTCGCGGCCTTAGCGTATAACCAGCAAGCCACTAACCCACCCAGAAAAGCCAGCGCCACATAGCCAAAACCACTTTCAAAAATCGGCTGTGGCATAAACAAGCCACGGTTATTCAGCCCGCCCAGATCCCCGAAAATTGCCAATTGCTCACGCCCGTCCGGCAGTGATTTAATCATCAGCGAGTACCAGAAGAGTATCTGGAGCAGTAAGGGAATATTACGGAAAATTTCTACATAAACAGTGGCAATGGAACTCAGCACTTTGTTTTTCGACAAGCGCATAATACCCATTAGAAAGCCAAGCAGCGTCGCGGCAATAATACCGATAACAGCGACAAAAATCGTGTTAACAACACCCACCCAAAACACATCCATATAAGTGGACACACCGGGTGCGTAATTCATGGCGGCTGTGCCGGGGGAGGTCAGAATTTCAAAACCCGCTTTCTGGTCAAGGAAACCAAAGCCGGTTTTTTTGTCAAGTCGTTGCAGGTTATCTACTGTGTTGCTGATGATCCAGATGAAGAAAGAAGCCAAACCCAGTAATACCAGGCCCTGGAACAACCAACCACGCCAGGTACTGTTATACAAAAGTTTGGTCAACACAGAAGAACCCTTTGATCCAGAGGAAGCGTCTTGCATAGGGATATCCGGTTAAAAAATGGTGAGGTAGTGTGGGGTACCTTGCAGGCCCCTGATAGCACTACCGGGCGATGATACCCGGCAGTAAGTGTAACTATTATTCGTATTTAACGAATAGGTGGTGCGTACATCAGGCCACCGTTTTTCCATGACGCATTAACGCCACGCTGTAGCTTAAGTGGTGTATCAGGACCGACATTCTTGTCGTAGATCTGTCCGTAGTTACCCACCAGCTTAATGATATTAGCTGCCCAGTCATTACTCAGGCCCATTTCTTCACCAAACTTACCTTCAGTACCTAACAGACGTTTCATGTCAGGATTTTCTGACTTCATCATTTCGTCGACGTTACCTGAGTCAACACCCATTTCTTCAGCGTTGATCATTGCATTCAATGTCCACTTGGCGATATTGAACCACTGATCATCACCCTGACGAACAACCGGCCCCAGTGGCTCTTTAGAAATGATTTCAGGTAATACCATATGGTCATTAGGATTAGCCAGCTTCAAACGCTCAGCAGCTACACCAGAACGGTCAGTCGTGAAAACGTCACAACGGCCGGCACCGTATGCCTGAATAACCTCGTCAGACTTTTCAAAGGCAACCAATTCAAACTTCATATTGTTTGATTTGAAGTAGTCAGTAATGTTCAGCTCAGTCGTAGTACCTGTGTTAACACAAATATTAGCACCGTCCAGCTCTTTCGCAGAAGTAGCACCTAATTTGTTAGGAACCATCATGCCCTGACCATCGTAATACAGTACACCAGCAAAGTTCAGGCCCAACTGAGTATCACGGGTCATCGTCCACGTCGTGTTACGTGATAATACGTCGATTTCGCCGGAAGACAGTGCGGTAAAACGCTCTTTCGCAGAAAGCGGTGTGAATTTTACTTTGTCAGCGTCGCCAAAAACAGCAGCAGCTATTGCCCGACAATAATCGACATCAATTCCTGTCCAGGTGCCCTTGTCATCAAAGTTAGAAAAGCCTGGCAGCCCCTGACTCACACCACATTGCACATGACCTTTGCTTTTAACATCATCTAAAGTTGCCGCTTGTAAAGAACCTGCAAGCATAACTCCCGCGATTGCGAAAATAGATTGTTTTAACTTCATGAATCTCTCTCTCCGAAATGAAAAAACAGATTGCAGATGGCTAAACCATCCCCGGAATACTGCCAACCAGCTCTAGCAATTTTTCCACCAACTGCGCCCTGTGGATCAAGATATAAACATAAATACTTAAAGTCAAGCAATTACAATCGAAGTTTCCTCATCTATGAAGAATAACTAACACATACAGCAAGTCTTTGAAAAAATTATATATTATGGTGCACTCCAGGCACTGGAAAGTAGCATTTGCACTGAAAAGTGGCATTTATACCGAATAAGTGATAGAGTTGACTGATTAGTCAATAAGCAAAAAATATTCATGAGTAAATGAATATTTTTTTATTTTCGATTTAACATATACCTTTACCAGAAATAAGATAAGGGAACACGTCTGGT
>CACVAV010000345.1 GCA_902727945.1 uncultured Thiotrichaceae bacterium
TGCTTTGTACTGCACAGTTCCCCATTTTACGCTACGATACGCCCATCTGAATAAAGGACTCGAAACATGCTACTTATCCCGGCAATTGACCTGAAAGATGGTCAGTGCGTACGTCTGCGTCAGGGACGTATGGATGATACTACGATTTTTTCTGATAATCCGGTTGATATGGCTGAGCGCTGGGTCAAGGCGGGTGCAAAGCGTCTGCATCTGGTCGACCTCAACGGTGCCTTTGAAGGCAAGCCGGTGAATGGTGATGTGGTACGTGCGGTGGCGGAAAAATTTCCGGATTTACCGGTACAAATTGGCGGTGGCATCCGTGATGCACAAACCGTACAGGCTTACCTGGATGCAGGTGTGCAATATTGCATTATCGGCACCAAAGCGGTAGAAGATCCACAGTTTGTGGTCGAGCTGTGCAAACAATTTCCGGGTCATATTATTGTGGGTATCGATGCGAAAGATGGCATGGTAGCGACTGATGGCTGGGCAGAAGTATCAGCAGTGCCCGCCATTGAGCTGGCACAGCAGTTTGAACAGGCCGGTGTGAGTGCGATTGTTTATACTGATATTGCCCGTGACGGCATGATGACGGGTGTTAATGTCGAAGAAACCGCAAAGTTGGCACACAGTATTTCGATTCCGGTGATTGCTTCCGGTGGTGTGACCAATATGGATGATATTAAAGCGCTGTGTGAAGTTGAGCAACAGGGCGTTGTGGGAACGATTCTGGGGCGCTCTATTTATGAAGGCACCATTGATCTGGCAGAAGCTCAGCGTTTTGTTGATACACCACGAGGCTGATTTTATTATGAGTAGTACGCAGGACATTAGCGGCGTTGAGCCGGATTATGAAATAGATCAGGATAAGGCTCAAGCGCCCTGGATGATTGGTTTGCTGGTGATGCTTTTCGGTATACTGGGCATGTGTGTCAGTGCGATGAATCTCTACCTGGGTATTATCGATCTGGGCAATGTGCGCAGTGAATGGACCAGTGTGGGCTTGGATATGAATTTCGTCTATCTTAGCCTCGTCGTTGGTTTGTTTGTAGGAAGTTGGATGACATTTATCGGCCTGCGTTTACTCAAGTACTATGATAATGGCCGTCGGCACTTTAACTACTATTTGGTTTTCTTTGTTATCTGGACATTGATAGCGTCTGTTTATCAATACCTGATGGTGCCAGAAGGTTTTGCGCGACAGGTTATTTTGAACGATATGTTCCCTGAGTTGGCGGGTAAAGGCGCGATGTTGATGCTTTTCCTGGGGTGTAGTTATTTGTTAAACAAAACAGCCACCAGAAACTGGTTGAAATAGGAAAGCTATGGGACTCGCGAAACGTATTATTCCCTGTCTGGATGTTGATAACGGGCGGGTGGTGAAGGGTGTTAACTTTGTTGATATCCGTGATGCCGGTGATCCGGTGGAGATTGCTGCCCGCTATAACCACGAAGGGGCTGATGAGATCACTTTTCTGGATATTACAGCCAGCTCCGATAACCGCGATACGATTGAGCACATGGTGGAAGCGGTGGCCTCGCAGGTATTTATCCCCTTAACGGTGGGCGGGGGGATCCGTAAGCTGGAAGATATCAGGCGTATGCTGAATGCAGGTGCAGATAAGGTCGGTATTAACACAGCAGCGGTGTTCAACCCTGAATTAGTGCGGGATGCCACGGAGTATTATGGTTCGCAGTGCATTGTGGTGGCGATTGATGCGAAATCGGTGAATGCTGAAGGTGAGCCTAAGCGTTGGGAAATTTTCACGCATGGCGGGCGCAAGGCAACCGGCATTGACGCATTGGAATGGGCTGAAAAAATGGCTGATTACGGTGCGGGTGAGTTATTGGTGACCAGTATGGATCGTGATGGCACCCGCAGCGGTTTTGATCTGGAACTCATGAGCGCATTAAATGACCGGGTGAATGTGCCATTGATTGCTTCCGGTGGTGTGGGTAGCTTGCAGGATCTGGCGGATGGTGTGCTGAAAGGCCACGCAGATGCGGTGTTAGCGGCAAGTATTTTTCATTTTGGCGATCATACCGTCGGCGAAGCGAAACGCTTTATGGCCGATAAAGGTATCGAAATGCGCTTGTAAGTCTATATAATGCCCCCACTATGAATAACGAAGTATGTAATGTATTAACACAAGTGTCTGCGGTGCTCGAAGAGCGCAAGCAGGCAGCACCGGACAGTTCCTATGTCGCCGGGTTGTACGACAAGGGTCTGGATGCCATTCTGAAAAAGGTGGGCGAAGAGGCCACTGAAACAGTGATGGCAGCGAAGGACGGTGATAAGGATAAGCTGGTTTATGAAGTCGCGGATTTGTGGTTTCATACACTGGTTTTGTTGGCACAACAGGATTTGCATCCGGATGACGTACTAGCGGAGTTGCAGCGTCGTTTCGGCTTGTCCGGCCTGGTTGAAAAAGCCGGTCGGAACGAATAATTGAGGAGATAGAAAATGGGTTTTGGTGGTATTAGTCCCTGGTCGTTGTTAATCATTTTATTTATTATTTTATTGTTGTTTGGCACGAAGCGCCTGCGCAATATGGGTGGTGATTTAGGTGGTGCATTCAAAAGTTTCAAGAAGTCGATGAAAGACGGTGAAGAAACTGAGAATAACAAAGATGCTGCTGACGTTGAAAGTACAAAAGTGACTCATAACAAGATAGCTGATGGCGATGTCATTGATGTTGAAGTGACTAAGAAAGAAACTACCGATACATCCAATAAATCCTGACTCTATAAGGGCGTAACTTATGTTCGATGCCGGTTTTCTGGAGATGCTGCTGATTGGGGTGATTGCCTTATTGGTGATCGGCCCTGATCGCTTGCCTGGTATAGCTGCCAAGGTAGGGCGCTGGGTGGGTAAAGCCCGTGCTTTTGTGGCCAATACCCGCAGCGATATTGAGCGTGAGTTACGTACCGAAGAAATGCGTAGCCTGTTGGAAAAGCAGGAATCAGAAATTCGTGAATTGCGGGATATTATGCAGGATCGGACGAAAGGTGTACGCAAGGAAATGGAGGAGGCGGGTGAGCAGCTCAAGTCCTCTGGTAGCCAGGTAAACGATTCTCTGAATCAGATGGTTGATTCCGTTAA
>CACVAV010000346.1 GCA_902727945.1 uncultured Thiotrichaceae bacterium
TCACATGCTGAGAAACATGAAAAACTCATAACAACCCGTCAGGATGAGGTTTTCAGCCTCAAAGAAGCTCATGCTAAAGAACGGGAAAAAATCCGCGTCAGTGCCGAACGCGCAAAACACAGAATCACCAAAGAAGCACAAAAACAGGTAGAAAAAGAAATCCGCAGTACGTCGGCCAAAGCCAACTTTAAAGTCGGTGCTGTTGTTGCGGGTGCTGTTGGTATTGGCGGCCTGTTGGTCCTGACTCAGTTTGTTGCCTTGGGTGTTATGGTTCTGACCACTGCCGGAGGCACAATGGGCGGCTATCTATTACGCTATAAGCATGAGAAAGAAAGAAACCGTCTGCTGCCTGCTCAGAAAAACGCAAAAAACCTTAACTCCCCACCCCCAAAAAAATCCTTGCCAAATACAACCACAAAGGCCTGATTTGAATAATTTAAGAACTGAAACAAGGGGTAATTTTGGGTGAAAAAACCTGCCAAAGGCCAAATGCTGTTATTGCTGAACAACAACAGTAACGCAGTATGCTCACTCCCGTTAAGTTACAAAGGAAAAAGACAAACTCAGGCAACGTCAAACTGGCTTAATGCCCTGTCCTGCCCAGTAGTTACTGCCACCATAAGAAGTACATACCTCTTCACCGGCTTTAATATTCCGGTTGGCCATATAGCGAAAGACATTGTCTAAAAATGGGTGGTTTATCCAGTAAGCATTGTTTTCATCTGCATGATTGAACACGCCTCCCAACCCCATAGCAAGTACCCGTTTTTTAGAACCCACACCCTTGGGATAATTAAAGCGGTAATCCGAAAAAGCATCACTAGTAGATAACTCTTCCCCTAAATGCTGCACCCGACAATCCTCAATCACCTCGCCCACACTAATGTCTTCAATGGCAAAAACCCCAAAGCCCTTATCCGGACTTTCCCTAACCTCAACCTTACCCGGTGGAACCAACTCCTGCACACCTGACTTGCCCATGGCGTAATTAATTCTGATTTCTTCACCGGGTTTAATGTCCCGCAAGGCATAAAACTGAAGCGCCCGTGCTGTTTCATGCTGAATCCAGGCAGCATTGAAATTGTGACCGCTGTGCCTGTAATTATCTGCAAAACCCAAAGCAACAACGTGCTCTTTTTCACCGTTTGCGGTGCGGAACACAAAGTTGGTAATAGGAAAGGTTGTTGTACAACTATCAAACACATCCTGCGTAATTGCGGGCATTAAATGACATTCTTCAATCAATTCTTTAGCAGCAATTTTTGCTTTTGCATAAACTCCAAAGCCCTGTCCATCACAATTTTTAACCACACACTTTCTTGCCGGCATAAGCCTGATAGATTTTGAATTTACTGGTAATGTACTAGCGTCGTCTACTGCAACAGAAGTGGCTGCTTCTACCGGAGTTTCAGCCTGAGCTACGGTATTTTGCTGTGTCTGTGCCGCAGCATGATTTCCAGCCAGATTAATCTCTGGCTGGGTAATGGAATATGACTGGCAGAACTGAAACAGTAAATCCGCTTTATCCGAATGATAATGCCGAATTCTATTTTTATAGAACCACATAGACTCGCCGATAGCATTTAGGCGTTGTGTAAAGGTAAGTGGCGCTGACTTATCGATATTCAAATCCGGCCCGCTGGCATAATAAGCCAAATCATCAGCAGCCATATCCGCATCGGCGCACGAAAAGTCCATCGCAATCGAGATTCTCGGATGCTCAGACAACTTACTGCTTTTCGACCCCCAATGCGCTATATTTGCATTCCAGGCCACAACAGAACCAGCCTTAGCTGGTAAGGCACGTATATCGCTGTAGTTGGTAATGGTCTTATTGGTTAAATTATCAGGATAATTAGGGTCTAAATGAATAGGAAGCATGTACATGCAACTATTGTGTGGCGTAGCATCTGTGAAGGGAATCCACACAGTCAAATGTGCAGGACGACCATCTGCTCGTGTATCTTTAGCATAGATGTCCCGGTGTATTGAGAAGCCCTCCTCTTCCACACCGATGCGCCATGCCCACATACCAGCAATAGTAATCTTATAGTCTTTATCGAGAATAGGTACAACCAGCTCTGATAACCTTTTAAAAACCTGCCAAACTTCATCGTAAACATAAATAAAAACAGGCGGCAGGCCTAACGCAACAATCTTTTCAATGGCCTCAGCAATCAGCTCTACTTCTTTGGCTGGAATCAGGGACTCAGCTTTCAGATAACCCTCTTCTACAACAGAATTCAGATAAAAAGTGGCATCATCAGCATCCACCTTGAAATCAGCCGGCTGATTCAGGAAGGGCGTTTCGGTGATAGACAGCCTTGGATTCATCTTTTTCCAAGCGTGGATTTCAGCAATTTCTTTTACAGTATTCATGTGATCTATTGAGAGATTATTAAAATAATTAGAAAATTTGGCAACGCTGCGATGGCATAAGATCACTATCATAAGCTTTGGCTCAATTTTCTATGAATCAGTCTTGATAAACGGTATATCTGGTCAGAACTTGCGTACTGTTCCGGAGCAAGTACACATCACCCTTCTTCACTCCGGATCTACAGGCAAATCCTTTCCAATAAAATTAAGCGATGATAAACAAAAAAACCCGACTCTAAAAAGAGCCGGGCCTTCATATTTGACATTGCTGCCTGATATGTTTACTTAACAGTAATTCTTAGTAGAATTTACCATCAAGAGTTTTGCTGGAGCTAGTATCAGCCCAGAAGTCATAACTTCCGTCAGCGTTCTCAGTACCTACCTGGAAGACAAAGCCATCGCCGTTCTGATCGGTAAGATCTTTCCAGCCGTTGCTAGTCCATTCACGACCTTCTGTAGCAGCCCAAGAACCATCAGCCTGCTTCGCGAAGTCATTCAGCTGAATGTCGCCACCACTCTTCCAGAAAGTTACATGTGAGTCACCAGCGCTATCCCAGTCTTTCAGTTTAACGCTTTTACCATCGCTGGTCTGACCCATGTGCTCACCAGGTTGTAACATTGGAGGCATACCGCCACCAGGTGCACCATCTTTACCATCTACGCCGTCTTTACCGTCTTTACCATCTACGCCGTCTGTACCGTTGGTTCCATCTTTACCATCTAC
>CACVAV010000347.1 GCA_902727945.1 uncultured Thiotrichaceae bacterium
CTCGATTTCATCCAGGTTATCACTGTTATCAGGATCGAGACTTTTCCATTCAGAAACAATCGCATCTGACATAAAGTCAGACCATTCTGAACCCAGTTCCCACCATGTATGATAGTCTTTGAAGGGGTGTTGCTGAACAAGATAATCTAACGTCTCTGTTTCCTGTATTGTACTCATCTTTATTACTCTGCAATAATTTAAATAAAGATGCCAATTGTAACATTTTTATCAGGCTACTTAATGAGACTTCAATGTTTCTTAACATTTCTTAACATTATCGTGATAGTAGCCTTAATGGAATGTATTGATGTTTAGTTGTTTGTAGTTAAAAGGTTTTTTAGTTTATTTAATTTTCATTAATCAGCCTCTGTTTCTTATCAGGCTGAGGGGGTATGAATTTTGTATGCACGCAAATGAATAGGATCGTCATAAATTGGCATCAATCGGGACTCGACAAGCTGCCACTCTGGTTGATCAACAACATCACTAATGGTTTTCAGGAAACTATTACGAGCTGTAAATACAAAAATGCCGCCATGTTTAATGGCCTGTGCGAGTATTTCCAATTCTGTTTTCCCGGCATGAGTCTCTGCGAATACACCAGTTGCAATAATACCGTCAGCTTCGTTCATGTCTTCAGCAGCGACTTCACTTATTGCGCTGCATATTAAATTGTTATACACATTTTTTGCAGCCGCTTGTTCCAGCATGGCGGCAGAAATATCGATGCCGGTAATGTTGCTAAAACCCAATGCATGTAACGCTAAGCCAGCAAGACCTGTTCCGGCACCAACATCCAGAATTTTCCCTTGTTTATCAGTGAGGCAGGTTGACAACATGGAGGCAGCAGCTATGGTAACCGGGTTCCAGGCATTCGAGACATCATCATCATAATTTTCGGCCCACTGGTCGTAGTTATTTCTTAGTGCTTCCGCATCTTCACTTGAACAGATCCATTCTAACCATTCGCTTGTTTCCATTTTTGCCATGTTATTTTGAATCCTTATCTTGCGAGGGTAATTGGGGGAGTTGAATAGCCTTTGTTGAATTCCTAATGCTTAACCCCATGCTGAGATAAAACATAGCCGCCGCCAGCACGAGCCCGGCATGTAGTGCAAAAATACCGGCAATACTTAAGGTGGCAGGTATAACCGACAAGCGTAAGTTCTTCTTCTGGCTTTCCTGAAAAGCTTTGCCCATCGCAACCAGTGTTGCTAAATGTCCAAGGTTAGCATCCATTAAAATAATTTGTGCGGTATCGGTAGCCACGGTTGTCGCTCCGTTTAAAGAAACTGATACATCTGCCTGCTTGAGTGCAATGGCATCATTCAGTCCATCACCAATGAAACAAATTTTTTGCCCTTTATCCTGTAGTTCTTTGATAATAGAAGCTTTATTTTCTGGAAGTGTATTAGCGAAGTATTGATCTATTCCTAATACCTCACTCAGTGCTCGTGTGGGTATTTCACGATCTCCGGAAATAATGCAGGTTTTGATGCCTTGTTGTTTGAGGAAGTTAATCACTGAGGGTGCAGAAGGACGCAAGCGTGGCTGTAGTTCTATCGCACCCGACAATTCGCCATTAATGGCGAGCATGACCAGTGAGTGGCCGTTAGCTTCTGCGGTATCCCGTATTTGCCGGATCGGTTTTGAGACAACAATGTGGCTTTCTTCAATGAAACGGGAGCTGCCAAGCTGAATGGTTAGCCCACACATTATTGCTTCAATACCATAACCCAGCTTACAGTGATTTTCCTCAAGCGTTGGGATCGTAAGCTTTTGCTTGTTGGCAGCGGCGATAATGCTATGTGCAATCGGGTGAGATTGACGTTGCTCAGCGGCTGCCGCATAACGTAACAGGTCGGCCTCAGAATAATCAGCAAACACATGTATTTTGTGTAGTTCAGGGTCTTCTTCTGTGAGTGTGCCGGTTTTATCAAAAATCACCGTGTCGATATGTGGTAGTTCATCTAGTGCCAGACCATCTTTAATCAGGATTTGCTTTTCAGAGGCGTGGCGCAGGAAATTGATCACACCCATAGGAGAGCTGATGCGCATATTATAGCCAAAGCTTGACCACAACACGCCGATGGCTCCCGATATACCACTAACAGGAAAAGCTAAGGCGCTCATGACTAAAGTCGGTACAGCAGAACGGTCAACAAATTGTTCTGCCATGGATTCATGCCGATTTTTATACTGAGAGGTTTTCTCCAGTATTTCACCAATACGAGCAGCGACTGTTTGTTGACCGGCCTTTTGCATTTGTAACTGTAGATGCCCGCTCAATAGCAGCGTGCTGGCGAATACGTTATCTTCCACCTGTTTTTCAACAGGCTGTGATTCTCCGGTTAGTAGACGCTCATCGACCAGCCCTGTTCCATCAATAATGACACCATCAACAGGTATTACTTCACCTGAGCGAACAACTAAAACATCACTTTCCTGCAATTGCTCCAGTCTGGTTTCCGTTTCAATACCATCATGCAGAACCCAGACCAGGGTCGTGGTTTGACTAAATATACTCGTCAATTTCTGTTGCGATTTATGTTTGGCTTTGTTGCGTAATTTTATGAAAACAGCGAACAGGAATATGCTGACAGCCCATACCCGCCAAAAACCAGCAGCAGCTGCGACGATTGCTGATGCGGCATCAACAGCACTAATAGTAATGCGTCGCTCTTGTTTAAAGGCTTGCCAGGCCCAGCGAAAGTGCCGCCAGGAAAAATACAGCGAACCCGGAACAGTCAATATGAGCAATGATGGGGCGACGATGCCCAATGTAACTGCTGCCCCGGCATTAATACCAGTGGTCAGGAGGTATCGGTTATCTTTTCGGGCTTCCTCCGAGATTTCAGCAGAGGTGTCGGTATTGAGTTGTTGTAACTGTTGTTTACGGCCATCACCCATCAGGTGGTCAAATTTCTGCTCGATATATACCTGATAGCGCTCCTCCATTTGTGAAAGGGAGAAGGAGGTATTAGTTGGGTTTGTTGATAGTAATCGCCGTTGTTTACCGGCCCTTTTCCTGCGGCGTGAATCGGAAACCTTTATAGTAGCAGTAGCCAGCGCAGAAATAGTTAATAGGCTAAAAAGCAT
>CACVAV010000348.1 GCA_902727945.1 uncultured Thiotrichaceae bacterium
TCCTCTTGTGGACTACAGGCTGTCAGAAATAAACCAAAAACAGCGATGGCTATTATTTTCTTAGAGACTTCCATGATCTTTCCCTCGTTATATTAAACAGAATTGTCCTACTGGGTATAGGATCGCCTATGATGCTTGTCAAATAGAAAAAAGGTATTAAATTAGTGAATGACTTTAATAAAGCAACGACCAAAGCACCTAACCCGCAAGGCAAAGGGTTGGTGCCTGTATTAGCCGCTTTGTCTGCTGCGAGCTACCGAAACATTGCTTTACCCAAGCAGGTTGAGCAAATTGCCAGTGAGCTATTCACTTCAATGTTCGTGTTAGAAAGTAGCTTTGGTTTCAAGCCGGTAAAAGGTAAAGCCTACTGGCTGTACCGTTCAAATAATCGTTATAAATTATCACTGTTATCACCGCAGCAATGGAGCGCTGCTGTTTTTGGGGATGTCATCGGGCAATGTGTTTTGCATGAAGATCTGACCTGGACACTTGAACTGGGTGATGAGGCTGTGAATGACTCTGGGTTTATGGCGTATATTGCGGAACGGCGGCGTTTATTTGGCGAGGAGCTTCAGGGAGCGGATAGTGTGGATGACTTATTGCCGGTCTTTCAGGAATCATTGCCTTTTTATCAGCGCGTGTTTGCTTCAGCAATGGCCGGTTCGTTAGGTCATTCGATGCAGTTGTCGGGCATTAAAGGACTAAGCTATGAGCAGGCGAGAGGCTTGTTAACAGCCGATGCAGGTGAGCCTTGAAATAGTTGACCGTACGGGTACAACCAACTATTTTCACAAGTTTGTTCAGGTTTATTTAAGCACAAACGTGAGTTTTAGTCTGACATTGTATTTAGTGATTGCACCGTCTTTTACACGTACAGATTGATCGGCAACCCATGCGCTTTCAATGTTTTGCACAGTTTTGCTGGCACGTTTAATGCCTTTCCTGATAGCGGCGTCAAAACTTTTTTTGGAAGACGATGTGATTTCGGTAACTTTAGCTACGCTCATATGATAAATCTCCTTATCAGTTGTTATTTTAATAATTTCGCCTGCTAACTTTAGATGAAGTTACTGTTGGAAAACAAGTGGTTTATGGGCATCATAGGCTTTTTTGCACCGAAACTGAGCTAACATCCTATGAATGCAACCCCTAACTGGTTCACCGAACTGTCGGATGCGGGTACCATCTTTGGTCTCGAGTTGACTGAAGCTGCCTGTGTTTATTCTGAACAAACACCTTTTCAGAAGCTGGAAGTATTTGATACCAAAACTTTCGGTAAATTAATGACTTTAGACGGCTGCACTATGGTCACCAGTCGCGATAACTTCGTCTACCACGAAATGATGGCGCATCCGGTGCTGTTTAGCCACCCGTCGCCCAAGCGCGTTTGCATTATCGGCGGTGGTGATTGCGGTACTTTGAAAGAGGTGTTGCGACACCCTGAAGTCGAAACGGTGATTCAGATTGATATTGACGAGCGGGTCACACGGGTGAGTGAGCAGTATTTTCCGGAGTTGTGTGAGTCGAATAGTGATCCGCGTGCCACACTGGCTTTTGAAGATGGCATCAAGTGGATACAGGATGCAGAGCCGGGTTCGCTGGATGTGCTGATTGTTGATAGCACCGACCCGGTCGGGCCGGGGGCAGTTTTGTACAGTGAGGCGTTTTTCCAGAGTTGCTGGCAGGCATTGGGCGAAGATGGCTTACTGGTGCAGCAAAGTGAATCACCGCTGGTGCATGCTGAGAAAATTATTAAACCGATGCATGACACGATGCGTAGCGCCGGATTTACACAAATCCGGCTGCATCAGTTTCCATTGGTGAGTTATCCGACAGGGTGGTGGAGTTGCAGTATTGCTGCAAAGCAGGGTGAGGTGATATTTGAACGTGAACAGAGCGCCGAAAATTTGGACTTTCCAGCGCAATATTATAACGCAGCTATTCACCGTGGCAGCATGGCGTTGCCACAATTTATGATTGAGTTGCTGAAGTAATAAGTTAAGTCTGATTCAGGAGTTGTCATGTTGCAGATCAGTGAGGATGGGAAAAAACGTTGTTTTGGTGGTGAGGCTGGTAAGGCGTTTTATGCCAAATACCATGATGAACAATGGGGCAAGCCGGAGCATGATGATCAGCATTTATTTGAGATGTTAATTCTGGAAGGTGCGCAAGCCGGGCTAAGTTGGGAGACTATTCTGAAAAAGCGGGCGGGTTATCAAGCCGTTTTCCATCAGTTTGACCCGGTAAAAGTTGCAGCAATGACGGATGATGAGCTGGAGGCGTGTTTATTAGATCCGGCTATAGTGCGCAATCGCTTAAAGGTATTTGCGGCACGTAAAAATGCGATTGCCTTTTTGAAGATACAACAGGAATTTGGTAGCTTCGATCGTTATTTGTGGCAATTTGTTGATGGCCAGCCTGTTGTGAATCACCGGGCTGAGTTTAAAGATGTTCCGGCCACTACGTTGATTAGTGATGCGTTATCTAAAGACCTGAAAAAGCGCGGCATGACCTTTGTGGGTTCCACAATTATGTATGCTTTTATGCAGGCGGTTGGCATGGTTGATGACCACTTGGCTGATTGTTGGTGTCGCACGGGTTGAAGTAATGACTTCCGTTATTTCAACCCGCTGTTTTAGTCGTAACTCATACCAACGACACGTTCAATTTCCGGATCATAGATACGGATTGGGTAGTCTTTGGGATCAAATGGCTGTGCTTCACTAATTTCATCTTCGTGATCCGTTTCATGCTGAACGGTTGAAGTATCCTGAGGGTCACTCATAGCGGATTTTTCCTCTCCTATTGTTTAACTATTTTTTGCTTACGTTTATTGTTACTAATTTAGCTCAATTACCGGGCTTTTGTATAGTTTATTCAATTTATTCGCATCATAATTTTTATGGAGCGATTTGATGAAATATGGTACATATTTATTTCTGTCACTCACCTGAATAACCATAGTCGGTTCATACTTCAACTGCTGTTATCGATAGCTATTGCTGTACTTAATCATCGAGTTGCTATTGCCCCGTCACTAACGGCATACTGACAGGAACAAAAATGATAAGGCTGAGCAACTTATGAAAAAA
>CACVAV010000349.1 GCA_902727945.1 uncultured Thiotrichaceae bacterium
ACCGGTGGTTTCCCGATGATTTGGGCGAATAAGCTGAAAGATATTAAGTTACGTCAGTTTGGCACCGGCGTTTCCAATATCAATGCGATCTCTGAGAAGGTGAAAGAAGATTTGGGCTTTACCTTAGAAATGACCGCGCTGGATACCGATACGACAGCACAACGGGTGGCGACGCAGCCCAAATCGTTTGACATTGCCGACCTTGAATATTTCACTATTAAAAAGGTGTGGGGATCAGGCAACCTACAGCCTTTTGATGTCAGCAAGCTGGAGAACTACGACAAAATCGTCGGTATCTTTAAGGATGGCAAACTAACACCTGAATCCACCATTGCGCAGGGTACCGCACCACATACGGTTGGCTATGTTGAGTCAATGGATGCAAAGGACTTTGCTAAAGGTGAGACGAACTTCTATACCCTGGTACCCACAATCTATAACGCCGATACACTGGGTATTCGCCCCGACCTGATTAAACGTCCGGTGACCAGTTGGGCAGACCTGCTCAGTAGTGACTTCAATGGTAAAGCCTCAACGCTGAATATCTCCTCCATTGGCATCATGGATGCTGCCATGGTTTGTGAAGCGATGGGTGCGGTTGAATACGGTGATAAGGGTAATATGACCAAAGAGGAAATCGACAAAACGATGGCGATTTTCACTGAGGCGAAAAAAGACGGGCAGTTCCGTGCCTTCTGGAAGAGCTTCGATGAGTCAGTCAACCTGATGTCATCGGGCGAAGTGGTGATTCAGTCCATGTGGTCACCTGCAGTCACCAAGATCAAATCGATGGGCCTGCCCTGTGTCTATCAGCCGTTAAAAGAAGGCTATCGTTCCTGGGGTGGCGGACTGGGTCTGTCACGCAATTTGTCTGGTCTGGAACTGGAAGCTGCTTACGAATACATCAACTGGTATCTGTCCGGCTGGGTCGGCGGTTTGCTGATGAAACAAGGTTACTACTCGGCAGCGCCTGAAACTTCAAAAGCCTTCATGACTGATGACGAATGGGGCTTCTGGTTTGAAGGTAAAGCCGCAGAGAAAGACATTATCGATCCGTTTGGCAATAAGTTGGAAGCGGCTGGTTCCAAGCGTGACGGTGGTTCATTTGAACAGCGCATGGGCAGTGTAGTGTGCTGGAACTCGGTGATGGATGAAAATCGTTACATGGTGAAGAAGTGGAACGAATTCATCGCTTCGTAATGTTAATCGGTGAGTCAAGGGAGTGGAGCGTTTTCTGCTCCCTTTCAGCAGGAGCCTGACATGAGGTACTTACAAATAACGCCGCTGGTGTTGGTGCTGTTGGGCTTTTTTGTGCTGCCCATTGTACTGATTGTGGTTGTCAGCTTTTGGGATTACACCGCTTATAATTTGGTGCCTGATTTTATCTGGCTCAATTATGAAGAGCTGTTTACCTCACCGGTCACTTACACCATCTATTTAAAAACCTTTAAGTTTGCCTTGTTGACGTGGTTTTTCACGCTGCTGATTGGCTTTACGGTGGCTTATTTTCTGGCTTTCCATGTGCGCACCCTGAAGTGGCAGATGGCGTTGTTTTTACTGGCGACCATTCCTTTTCTGACCTCCAATATTATCCGTATGATTGCCTGGATTCCGGTGCTGGGCCGCAACGGACTGGTGAATCAGGGCTTGCAATCCAGCGGCCTGACCAGTGAACCGGTGACCTGGTTACTGTTTTCTGATTTTTCTGTGGTACTTGCCTTTGTACATTTATACACCTTATTCATGGTGGTACCGATCTTCAATAATATGATGCGGATTGATCGTTCTTTTATTGAAGCGGCTTACGATGCCGGGGCGACCGGCTGGCAAACTTTGTGGCGGGTGATCGTACCGCTGTGTAAACCGGGTATCGCCATTGGCAGTATTTTTGTGATCACGCTGGTGATGGGCGATTTTGTTACCGTACAAACCATGTCGGGCGGACAGAGTGCTTCGGTCGGTGTGGCGATGAATAATAAACGTGCTCTGCTGCAATATCCGGCGGCAGCGGCCGATGCGGTGATTCTGCTGATTGTTGTACTAATCATTGTGGCGCTATTGATGCGGGTAGTGAACCTGAGGAAGGCGCTCTAATGAAAAACACCAACAGCAGAGAACGCGGATATTGGCCATTATTGTGCTTCTTCGTCGTGTTTATCTTATTTTTGTATGGCCCGCTGTTCGCCATTTTTACCCTGTCGTTTCAGGGGCCGCAAGGTGGTTTGACCTTCCCCATGAATGGCGTGTCGCTGCATTGGTTTGCCGATTTGTTTGAGACGCAACGGGTAGGCGATTTTAAAACTTCCTTTCTACGCTCTATTACGCTGGCATCGCTGGTGATGGTGATCACCGTCGTCATTTCATTATTAGCGGGATTGGCATTCCGGCGTGGGTTCCGGGGCGACGGGTTGGTGTTCTACATGACCATTGCCAGTCTGATTGTGCCCTCTATCCTGCTCACTTTGGGTATTGGTTTGAGCTTTGATCAACTCGGACTGGAGGCTATGTGGTACACCTCTGGTTTGGGTGCACACCTGAGTTGGACGCTGCCATTCGGACTGTTGATTATGTTTGCGGTGTTTAATCGTTTTAATAAATCCTACGAAGAAGCTGCCAGAGACATGGGTGCAACACCGTTCCAGGTGGTAAAAATGGTCATTGTGCCAATTATTGCTCCGAGCCTGGTGGGTGTTGGTTTATTTGGTTTTACCCTGAGTTTTGATGAGTTCGCCCGTTCACTACTGGCAATGGGTGTGAAAAACAGCCTGCCGCTGGAGCTGTTTGGTATGACTACTACTGTTACCACGCCGACCCTGTATGCCCTTGGCACGCTCATCACACTGGTCTCTTTTCTAGTTATTGCACTCAGCTTTTTAATCATTCATCTGTTACAGCGACGGCGTTTACGGCGTCAGACAGGAGCCTAGCCCATGCCAAAATTACTGCTGATTAATCCCAATACTACGCAGAGCATGACCGACAAGATGGTGCGGTCAGCTGCTGGTGTATTAGCACCCGATAGTGAGTTGATTGCGGCAACCTCAGCTTACGGCCCGCCCAGTATTGAAGGTTATTA
>CACVAV010000350.1 GCA_902727945.1 uncultured Thiotrichaceae bacterium
TGAGGTATATCCCCTTCGCCCGCTGATTCCAGAAACCAATTACGTGCGCAATGGGCATTGGTCATGGTTTCCTGTGTGGTGAATGTTTTTGAGGCAACAATAAACAGCGTGGTTTCCGCATCAAGGCCATTCAGCACATCACGCACATGCGCACTGTCCACGTTCGACATGTAATGCATCTTCATGCGGGAATGACAATACGGCTGTAACGCCTGATACACCATTTGTGGCCCAAGATCAGAACCACCGATACCGATATTGACCACATCAGTGATCATTTTTCCGGTATGGCCCAACCATGCGCCATCACGCACTTTAGCCGCAAATGCGCCCATTTTGGCAAGCACGGCATTCACGTCAGGCATCACATCCTCACCTTCCACCATCACCGGCTGGTTAGCACGATTACGCAAGGCAACATGCAGCACCGCACGGTCTTCGGTGTTATTAATCTTCTCGCCGCTGAACATACGTTCCCGCCAACCTTCCACATCAGCAGTCCGCGCCAGCTCATTCAATAAGCGCATGGTCTCATCGGTCACACGGTTTTTGGAATAGTCAAGAAACAGGTCAGATACCTGCAATGAAAAACGCTCAAAACGACCCGGATCATCAGCAAACAAATCACGCAGATGCAGTTCTTTTGCCTGTAAAAAGTGCTGATTAAGCTGCTCAGCAGCCTGACTATTTAGTGAGCGTAACTTTCCTTCTGTCGCTTCTCCGGCTATTGCCATGACTCTGTCTCTCCATTCATTGCTTTGAGGGTAATGTTAACTATTTTTTCAGGTGCCTGTCTCTTATCAATACAGGCATTAATGGTTTAATCCGGCGTGGGCTCTGCCGCTACCGGCGGGGTTATTTTAGAGTAGATTCTTCCGGTTTGGTTTATATTAATCCCCGCCAGCTCAGTACTCTCGCCATGTTTTACCAGCGAAAACCCTGCATTTGAATTACCTGCCAACAACCCGTCTGCACGGTAGCTAATCTGCCAAAGCCTGTCACCAACGCCGGTAGACTCAACCCCGTAGTTGCCACCTGCCGAAACATGTGATGCGTATAAAACTGTTTCGGCAGTATCGTTAATGCCGTTACCATTCACATCAAATAGTAAGCCGGGAGCACCCAATTGCCCATTTCCGTCATAGTCTACAAAAATAATCCACCCGGAAGCGAAGTCTGTCGCTGAAGTATCACAATCTGTTTTTGCAGTATTACTGGCACACAGCGTGACCTGATACCCGCGTTTAGCTGACTCCCCCCTGACCATGTACAGACTACTCGTAAATTCATCCATCAGCGCCTGAACCCTGTTTCTTTCAATTAAGTCCTGGAATGATGGTACGGCAATAGTCATCAGCAAAGACACAATGCTCAGCGTCACCAACAGTTCGATAAGAGAAAATCCTGATTGAGGTATGGTTTTCATAATTATTCCGGAATTTTTATTATTTTTACAAAAAAAACAGTATACAAAACTATCTGACTAACGGATTTGCTATTAGATGAGTGGTAAAACGCTGACTTAATCTGCTAAAGTTCCCCCCAAACAAAAACAGGCTCTATCGACTAATATGACCATAATTAATATTCTGGCACTACTCATCACCTTATCCGCGCTGCTTAGTTATCTGAATTACAAATACATCAAGCTTCCCACCACTATCGGGCTATTACTCACCTCACTGCTGATGTCGCTGGCTATCATTGCAGCAGGGAAACTCGGCCTGAACATTGAAGCACCCGCCAGAGAACTGCTGGCCGGGATTGATTTCAATGAGACATTAATGAATGGCATGCTGAGCGCCCTGCTCTTTGCCGGTGCACTGCATGTCCACCTTGATCAGTTAGCCAAACAAAAATGGGTGGTCGCTACACTGGCCAGCGTCGGCGTTATTACTTCAACTTTCCTGCTGGGTTTCGCCACCTACTATATTTTCCCGTTGCTGGGGCTGGATATTCCGCTTATCTACTGCCTGTTATTTGGCTCACTCATCTCCCCGACTGACCCGATCGCGGTATTAGGCATTCTGAAAACAGTCGGCGCACCTAAATCACTGGAAACAAAAATTGCCGGTGAATCGCTGTTTAACGATGGTGTTGCTGTCGTGATTTTTCTGGTCATGCTGGGCTTTGTGGCTACCGGTGCGGATGGTCATACGGCTGAATTCAGTGTTTCTGCTGTGCTCATGCTGTTTATCCAGGAAGCCATTGGTGGTGCCATATTCGGCTTTGTCATCGGTTATATTGTCTACAAAATGCTGAGAAGCATCGACAACTATCAGGTCGAAGTGTTACTGACATTAGCCCTCGTGCTGGGTGGCTATTCTCTGGCGATGGCACTGCATATATCCGGCCCGATTGCCGTAGTAGTGGCCGGACTATTGATTGGTAATAGCGGTCGTCGCTTTGCCATGTCAGAAAAAACCCGTGAACACATCGATACATTCTGGGAACTGATCGATGAAATATTGAATGCTATTTTATTTGTATTAATCGGCCTGGAAGTCCTGGTACTCACGTTTGCCGAAACTTATTTATGGGCCGGACTGATTATGATTCCGGTAACGCTACTGGCACGGTTTATTGCGGTTGGTATCCCTATTCAACTCATGCAACGCACCCGTAGCTTCAGCCCCCGTGTAGTCAGAGTACTCACCTGGGGTGGTTTACGCGGTGGTATTTCGATTGCGTTAGCGTTGTCGCTGCCGCCAGGGCCTGAGCGTGAAGCTCTATTGGTAATTACCTATATCATAGTTGTGTTCTCGATTGTGGTACAGGGTCTGACTATTGGTAAATTGATTGCCGCTAAATAATATGTGCATTAGCAAAATCTAATGGAATAGTGTTTATTAGCAGGTACTAATGGTTAGTTTTTGATAGTGTCACTTTGAGGAAAGCGATAATGAGCATAGAAATTCCGGAACGCGATGGCGATGGTTATCTTTTAACGATGGATGAGTGGACACCTGAAATAGGCAAAGCCATGGCTGAAGCTGACGATGTTGAGCTGGATGAAGTGAAATGGGAACAGATCATGAAAGCCCGCGAGTATTATGAAGA
>CACVAV010000351.1 GCA_902727945.1 uncultured Thiotrichaceae bacterium
CATGGCGAGAATGGGTTTCATACATCACACACTGATATTACGGAACCGCCGGAAGTGCCTTAGCACCCCGCACATGCTCAGCAAAGGTATTCGCTGGCAGGAAACCCACCAAGCGCATTTCCTTCTGCTCCTGGCCGTTAGTATCAAAGAACAACATCGCAGGCGGCCCGACAATACCAAAATTTGCCATTAAGGCCTTATGCTCAGCATTATTCGCCGTCACATCAGCTTTCAACAGTACCACATTGCTCAGCACTTCCTTCACCGCCGGATCAGGGAAAGTATACTTCTCCATCTCTTTGCAACTCGGGCACCAGTCAGCATAAAAATCGAACATCACCGTGCGGCCTTTTGATTCAGTCAGTGCTTGTTTCAGCTCATCAAGATTATCAACATAACGAAATGCCAGTTTCTGCTGTGATACGGATGAGCCACCACCGAACACACCTTTCAGTGGTTGTAACACATCATTACCACCCGCCGCCGCACCAACCATTAAAGCACCACCGTGCAACAACATCACGATACCGACACCTTTCCACAACTTACTCCAGCCACTGGACACCGGAGTGATAGCTGTGGTTGCACCCATATACACCGCAGAACAAATGATCAGTAAAGCCCATAACAACATAATGACCGGCATCGGCAAGACACGTTCCAGCATCCAGATCGCCACACCCAGCAGCAATACGCCGAAGACCGCTTTAACAGCCTCCATCCACATGCCTGCACGCGGCAACATGTTGCCCGCCAATGTGCCGACCACTAACAAGGGAATGCCCATACCCAAACTCAGCGCAAACAAGGCCATGCCCCCCAGCACCGCATCACCGGTCAGGCCGATATAAATCAGCGCCCCCGCCAACGGAGCCGCGACACAAGGGCCAACAATCAGCGCCGACAATACGCCCATAATCGCTACACCGATCATCGAACCACCGGCTTGTTTATTACTGAATTCATTCAGGCGGGTTTGCATTGCTGCCGGAATTTGTAACTCATAAAAACCGAACATCGACAGTGATAACAACACAAAAATAGCGCTGAAAACACCTAATATCCAGGGTGTTTGTAAAGCCGCAGAGAGGTTGCTGCCAAACAGCCCGGCCAGCACACCCGCAACAGTATAAGTCAGCGCCATTGCCAGCACATACACCAGCGAAAACATGAATGCCTTGCGCGGTGTAACGTCTTTTTGACCAGCAATAATCCCCGACAAAATCGGAATCATCGGGAACACACAAGGCGTAAATGAGAGTAGTAAGCCAAAACCAAGGAACGACAGTAAGACCAGGAAAGTATTATCACCCGACAACATATTCGCAATGCGATCCTGCTCCGACACCGTTCGGACGCCTGAAACAGGCTGTGTTTCCGCAGGAACCTTACCCGTTATATCAATAATATTATCTTCCGATAACTCATCCAGGATAATAACATCATCTACTGCTTCGCCTGCTGCCACAGAGGTTTTAAACTGTTTAACCATCGGCGGATAACAGATACCCAAGCTTTCAGCACAACCCTGCCAACTGGCCTCAACCACCAAATCCAGCGCCTGTTTACCGTCATACGTCACCGGCAACGTCGCATCCGCAAAGGCATACATTGCCTGGATAGTGCCGTAGAACTCATCTTTTTTAGGCTTACCGGGAGGCAGTATCACTTCGCCGACTTCCAGCCCCGCCACAGGTAATACGCGAATCTTAAATTTGCCACGATACAGGTAATAATCCGACGCAATCGTCCAGCTCATCGCCAGTTTTTTACCGTCATACGTGACACCACTAAAGGCAAAAGCATCATCCGGTAGCAACGGCTCACTACTGGCAGCATTACCCTCACTCAGGGCTTTAATACCCAGATTGCCAATCGGGAACGCACCATCAGCACCCAGAACCGGCTGAATGGCAACGGCCATCCCCAAAAACATCATCAGTAACAAACCATGCATCAGAGAAGATGCACGGCGCAATAAATTGATCATAGGTATACCTGTATCGGAAGACGGCTATTAAACAGCATGACACATCAGGCTAACAAAGTCGGTTACAGAGCGCTCCCGCAACATGAACCTTTGGTAACATTAGCAGGCGATTCATTCACCCAGATTAATATCAACACCCGACGCCAGTAATTCTTCAGTGCGTTGTTCTGAGTACTCACTATAAGGTTGGTTTTTGTAATAACCGCCACCGATATAACGCATGCCTTCTTTGAAGTGATGGCTGAACAATAAGCTATCCACGCGGCGTAATAACTTACCCTCATCAAACACCAGTACACCCGGACGGTAAGTCATTTCCATCTTCTTAGCCCATGCCTTAGGCGTAGTTTTATTCCCTTCAGGATCAGTGATTTCATCCTCAGATGCAGCATCAAGACGTACCGTAGTAAACGGCTTCATTTCCGTTTGTACATCGTCACGCGCCAACAATTTATCATGAAATTCATCACAATCGTAGCAGGTACTGTCCTCAAAAATAACCGCCAACGGCCCTTTTACCGAGGACAAATCAGCCAGCTCAGTGAACAGTTTATTTTCACGTAACTGATAAACATCTTTTTCCAGATTTTTTTCCAGGTATTCTGCCAGCGTACTATTCTCATAGGCTTTGTCACTGACATAATTAAGAATATGTTTAAAACGTTTCGGTGAACGATAACCATTAACCCGCACTACTGCATTATTATCCTTATCCAGAAATAAAATAGCCGGTGTCGCACGCACATCCAATTTCTCAGATAAATCCTTTTCAATTAAGGAAGTGTCTTCATTAAAGGCTATTTCACGGTCACCCTTCACATTCACCGCGATAACATCATAACTAGCCTGAATTAATGCCTTCATCGGTTCGGCTTCAAAAGACTCTTTCAACATGCGATCACAATAAGGACAGGCATTTAATTGAAAGAACAACATCACATGACGATCTTCCTCGGTCGCCTCATCGACATCATCCTGAATATCCAGAAAACTCTCTTTAAACCAGGAGGGAGCTTCATGTGGCACGCCGCCCTGAATGCTGCCACGTT
>CACVAV010000352.1 GCA_902727945.1 uncultured Thiotrichaceae bacterium
ACTTTCCATGGTCAGATTGATATTCCAGTTGCCACGCTGTAACGCTGCACGCTTGACTGCTCCGATTTCAAGCTGTAGCCGGGTAAAACAAGCTTCGATGTAGCGCTCAATCTGAATCGGTGTCACAAATGTGCCCGTCTTTGGCACAATCGTCACCAGCCCTGCACTTTGTAAACGAATCATCGCTTCCCGTACCGGCGTCTTACTGGCCTGCAATGCCTCCGCAACTTCCTTTTCAGACAGCATCTGGCCGGGGTGAAGTTGCAACGTGATGATTAAATCTTTGAGTAATGTGAAGACTTGCGAGGTAAGAGAACCCTGTGCATTGAGCGGCTTATCTTGCAATAAGTCTGCGATCAATAAAGCATTACCCACCTCCGGCATCCACATCTCCTCTTGCGTAAACCCGTTTCCTGTCAGGCTGCTGCCCATCAGGATCTGATATACTAGATGTGATTATCGCTTAATGCAAATTTTTGCGCAAAAAATTACAAATTAATCATGACAGGCGGGGGCAGTCGTTGGGAACCTGGAGCATCCCAAGCAAATAATTCAACACAAATATTTGATAAATATAATTATTTACTTATTACATCAATAAATTATAAATTAAGATTTTGTTACCGGGGCTTTTTTAAAATGAGTGTATTTCACTCAAGACAGGGAGTGGAAAAACATCAATCTCTAATATACCAGATTAACTGGAACACAAATCATCCTTAGCTCGCCTCTCGCAAAAGGCTTGTGTAAAACAAAATACCCTTTATCTTTACTGTTACTTTCCTGAAATATTCAGCGTCTCAATATAATCCAACAATTCAGGATTTGAGGACAGTACATCAATCTCAGATTCCAGCGAACCAATGTGCTGAACCAAAGCCGCTTCAGCATCATCAGGCGATCCGGCCCGAATGGCAGCCACAATATCCCGGTGTTCTTCAATCACCTGCTGCCCACGGCGAATATTATACAAACGCTTCAGATGCCTGATTCTGTACACATCCGTCTGGGATTTTTTGACCAGGCTCCAGACACCCGACACACCCGCCATTTCAAAAAAAGCCTTATGCAGGGCTTCATCATATTGAAAAAACAGCTGATCATCGCCCTCACCCAGTGCTTTGATCTGGCGATTGATCGTAGCCTCTAAATGCAACACCGCCTTTAAATCATTACTGCGCTCAGCTGCTCTGCGCACCGCACCAATTTCAAGTTGCAGTCGTGTGAAACAGGCTTCTATATAGTGCTCAAGACTAATCGGGGCGACATAAGTACCACTCTTAGGCACGATATTCACCAGACCAATATCTTCCAGTTTAATCAGCGCTTCACGCACCGGCGTCTTACTGGCTTTCAGTGACTCCGCTACTTCCTTTTCCGACACCCGCCGACCAGGCTTCAGGCGGATATTGATGATCAGATCCATCAGGATGGCATAGATTTGCTGCACCATCCCCTGATTAGCATCAAGTGATATGCCTTTAAGCAATTCTGAAACGCTTTCATCTTTCAACTGGGTCATTCTTAATCCTATATCGTTTTACCATAACAGCTGATATATTAAATCCGCAACTAATATGTCAGCTATCAGAGTGATACACCGCCTGATGTCTGGCAACAGTTTGCAACAAAACCAACGCTTTGTGTATAAGAGTTGGCTCACACACAGAAAAAGGATCCGGCGCATGTCCCACTGTCTTATTGAATACCCGCGAATTACTGAGCAACAAAACGCCTGATGCAGACGAACAAACCAGGCAATCGCACTATTTTTACGCTGGCATGGCCGATTGCCATGAATGCCGTATTGCTGCAACTCATTCTGATTATCGACACCGTCTTAGTTACCCCATTGGGCGAAGAATCGCTGGCGGCGATGGGGCTGGCGGCTAGTATTGCGGGTATTATTCTTGGTTTGTTATTTGCTTTCTCGAATGGCACACAGCTAATTATTGCACAGGCTTACGGCGCAAAAAGCGGTGATGCTATCTCGATGGGCTTAAAGGCCGGGCTGGCCATCAACCTGATCATCGCCGCGCTTGGCATACTCTTTATTTTCACGCTAGGCTTGCCATTGATCAGGCAGCTGGCTGAAACCACCTCAATGGCCGCGCTCAGCTACGATTACCTGAGTGTTTTTACACTGGTTATTGTTGGTATTGCAGGCTGCCAGAACCTCTCAGTATTTTTCAATGCCACCGGCAACAGTCGCTACCCTTTTTATGCCAACCTTATCGAACTGCCCATCAATGTACTGGTTAGTCTGGTGCTGATTTATGGCTGGTGGGGATTCCCTGAGATGGGTTTAACCGGAGCCGCCATGGGCAGTGTCATCGCTGTACTTTGCCGCCTGGTATTTCTGGTTATTTTCAAACACAGACAAACCGATGCCTTCGTGCAGACAAACCCGGTAAATATTAACTTCAAAGCCATTCGCGGCCACCTGGCACAGGCAACACCTATCGCAGGTACTTTCGTGAGCATGGTACTGGCTAATAGTGTCTGCATGATGATTTACGCCAGACTCGGCATCAATCAGTTTGCCGCGCTGACATTGATTGCACCCTGGGTCAAAGTGGCCGGACACATCACCACCGCATGGGCGCAAGCCACCGGTATTCTGGTCGGCCAGCTACTCGGGGGCAAGGCATGGGATTGGCTGGATCAGTTTATTAGTCAGTCGTGGCGCATTATTCTTCTGCTGGGCGGCATGGTAGCTGCGATTTATCTGGGCATGTTCTATTTATTCGAGGCGCTCTACCCCGAATTGCAGGAAGAAACCTTAAGCACACTCTGGCAGTTTATGCCTATTCTGGTAGCCATCCCTATTATCAGAGCCAGTAACACAATTTGTGGCCATGTGCTCAGAGCCGGAGGCGATGCGGTGCATGTATTCAAGATACACTCAACGGTACAATGGCTGGTGGTGGTGCCGTTATCAGCGCTGTTTGTGTTGTATCTCGAATTGTCCGCTGCGTGGGTTTTCGGACTGATATTACTGGAAGAAGTGATTAAGTCGGTGCCGTTCCACC
>CACVAV010000353.1 GCA_902727945.1 uncultured Thiotrichaceae bacterium
CCACCCGGCGAAGCCGTAGCCGTGGGTTTTGGTGGCCTGTTCTCTAATCTGGTACTGATTGGCCTGCCTATTTCGGAACGCGCCTGGGGAGCTGAGCAAATCACTCCGGTTTACGCCATTATTTCGCTGCACGCACCCTATTGTTACCTAGTCGGTATCACCACCATGGAACTGCTGCGCTCAGACGGGCGCTCACTCTTGAATACCGCTCAGGTCGTGGTGAAATCCATGTTCAGGAATAGCCTGATGATCGGGATCAGCCTGGGATTTATAGTTAATTTTTCCGGACTCACGCTGCCTGACACCATCACTGATGCTACAACACTAGTCGCCAGAGCTGCGTTACCTGCCGCATTATTCGGACTGGGCGGAATCCTGGTGCGCTACAAAATGGCCGACTCGCTGGCTGAAGCTGGCAGTATCTCTGTTATCTCACTGTTTATTCATCCGGCACTGGCCTGGCTGATCTGCCAGCTACTGGGCGTCGAAGATCACTTAATGCGCATGGTGGTCTTGGTCGCCGCGATGGCTCCCGGCCTGAATGCTTACCTGTTTGCGGCCTTATACCAACGCGGACAAGGCACTGCCGCCAGTCTGGTGCTATTAGCCACGGTGATGTCCGTATTTAGTGTGAGCTTATGGCTGTGGTTGATTTACTGAGTTTGCAATACGATTTTCAGTTTTTCATCCATAAATTCGATCGTATCACCGGATACAATCTTTTTACGCCGCTGTGTTTCAACCACGCCATTCAGCAACACCCGACCATCATCAATCACAGATTTTGCTTCACCGCCACTGCTGACAAGCCCTTCAAATTTCAGGATTTTGTACAACTCAACCGGTTCTTTTGAAATTTCGACTTCTCTCATCACGTTGGCCTCTTTGATTTTCACGGGAGCGTACCCCACTGTACAACAAAACACCATATAGCATCACTAACTTGCATCCGGTAGAGTAGCTGAGCTATAAATAGCTCGGGCAGAAATGCACTTGTGAGCACTAAAAAAAATGGAAAAGGATTTTCAAACATGCCAGCGTCTGAGATCGGGCAAACAGAACGACCGTCTAAAAATATCAAGTTAACCCTGATACTGGTTATCCTGTTATCCATCATCTCTTTTGTCACCAGTTACAAAGGACTGGTCATTCTTAACGTAGAGAATGATAACGATCTGAGCCTATGGCAAAACATCTTCATCGCCTTCATGGTATTTACCATTCAGGCGACGCTGGTGGTGACGCTGTTATTCATGATTCATGGCTACCGGCGCATCACCCGCTTCCTGTCCTTATCCGTCTACATTGTTGCCATGCTATTCAGCGTATTCTTCAGTTATGGCTGGTGGTATGAGGTGTTCCGTGCGGATAGTTACGCACAGGAAGTCTACAAAGATGGCGTGGAAAGCATACGCACCAATGCTAAAACTTATGAGCAGTCGTTCTCCAATGTGCGTGAAGTGGCTGACGAGTTATCCAAATATTCCGCTAAACGCGCCCGCGATGAAAATTTGTACGGCGGCACCTGTGATGAGAAAAGCCTGCCGGGCAAGGGCGCACTGAATTACCTGCGTAATGACGAAGCCAAACGCTTCGGAAATATCGCCGAAGATGTTGGTGGACTGCAAGAAAAAGTCGGGAAACATATTAGTGAACTCAACCGTTTACTAGATGATCTCGACCTCAGCGAAGAAGGTATTGTCGCTCAGCGGGAGCGGGAACTGAATGACATTGTGGCGCTGATCGGTGGTTACCGTGAAGGCTCAGAGTCCACCCGCATCCGCAAACAACTCGAAGAACGCCGGGGCGATAAACGTAAGTTTCTGGAATCACAGAACCCGAAAACGGATGAGCGCACCGTTGTCTCATGTCTCGACACCGAAATCACCCGCAAGATTGATGCGCTGATAGCCGCGTTGGATGCTTTACCGGAACCACGTAAAGTCACCCTGTTTGACCAAAACAATAACCGCACGGTATTGCAGCGCTCATGGCAGGTTTTCGCATCCTTAATGGATTTCGATACCGTGACCGACACCAAAGCGAAACTGGCCGAACTAAATCTCACCAGCACAGATTATGTGCCACTGGTAGCTGGTCTGCTGATTGATCTGTTTATTCTCGTGCTGGGCCTGATTGACGGGCTGGAGCATGGGCGGGCGTATACCGGCAGACGCTACAGCAAGTCTGAAGCCAAAGCGATGCAGGACTTCCATCAGTTACCTCCGTCTGAAAACGACCAGATCAGCCTGCTACAGCCCTATCTGTATAACGGCTGGTTCAGCCATTACCTGATACTCCCCATCTCGCAAGCCACCAGTACAGAACGGGAACAACAACTGCGCAGACTAGTATCATGGCTGGAAGCACACGATAAGATTGACCGTTTTGCACACGGCGTAGCACTGGAAAGACTGCCGCGTATTATGCAGGAATTTTTCACTATGGAAACACCTGCTAATCAATGGCGCAAGCTATGGCGGTTTGATGTCTACAAAGTCAATAAAGATGTCTGGCGGGAACTGATTATTGCGCATGCGCTAAACCGGCAGACTGAAAATCAGACAGCACAGAAACAGGCAGATACCGAAAGCCAGGAAACACAGGTGCAAACAGATGAGCAAGCAGTACACGAGCCGATTGAAGTTGAAGTAAAAGAACAGGCAGTACCCCAGCCCACAGAAACTAAAGAACAGGCGCTACAAAGAATCATGCGGGGTCATGCGGAATGAAACTCTGGCTTAACGTCTGGAGTAGCCGCTGGAACCATCTGCTCTGGCGACTGGGCATGATCGTACCCATGCTTTTTTCTCAGTACAGTGATGCTGAAGAAGATTATGAAGAACAGACATCTAACGGCTGGACTGTACTTCTGGTTTCGCTGGTGGTGCTGGGTGTATCAGTCTGGTCATTTTTTCTTTGAAGTGGGTTATAATGCCTCCTCACTTTTACCAACACCAGATGTGCTAAGAAAGCTATGAAAAACTTTATTGAAGAATTAACGTGGCGTG
>CACVAV010000354.1 GCA_902727945.1 uncultured Thiotrichaceae bacterium
ACATCACAGTAACAGTCAGCATAGGCGTATCAGAAGTAGAAAAAACAGATAGTGAACACACAGCTCTATTAGACAGAGCAGATGAAAAAATGTACCAAGCCAAAAACACAGGCCGCAACCGGGTTTGTCTGTAAAGTAGTTTCAAAAAAACTACCTCCTATGGTGGTGCATTCAAAGTTCGGGAGCCATCTTATACTGACGATAAGCATACCAAGCCAAACCGGAGGCTATGACGGTATAAACCACCCCGCCCAGCGCCATGCTATCCATGGTCACGCCCCCATCAATCAACCAACCCATAATCACCGGTGAAATCGCACTGGCGAACACCATCACTGAAGTCGATAAAGACTTAATCGACCCCAGATGTTTATTGCCATACTTTTCTGAGAAAAACGGCGCAGCCAAGGTTGAGTAAATGCCAGCAGACACACCCAGAAAAAACATGAACAACACAGCCACCAACAATTGATCAGAACTGGCCAGGATAAACAAACCCACCGACAATGGTAATGACAGCAAAGCCACCAACACCATCGCGCCAAACCGGTCAATCAGCACACCCGTCACCAATTTAGTCACTGTCGTGGTCAGCGCATACAAGATATACAAGCCACCCCAAACAGCCAGTGACCAGCCCTTTTCCTCCACCAGATGCACCTGATGAAACATAAAACCGGTGAACAACAACGGCAGGGTCATTAACGCCGGTAAGAATAAGTAAAACTGCGGATCACGGATCACCTCTGCACGTGTCCATTGTTTACGGCGAACGACGGGTGATTGGTCAGATGGATCAATCACCCCCGCCTGATCTGTCGGAGCATTCTCATTATGTTCTGCTTCAAAACCTTGCAAATAAACCTGATGCCGCTGTTCATGGTTGCGCAGTAAACGGTGAATCAGTACCGGCATAATAATCGCCATCACCACTGTCCAGAACACCCAGGATTCCCGCCAGCTCAGCCAAAACATCAAACCCACCACCAGACCCGGCAGCAGTGCTTCCGATACCGAATAGCCAATACCACTCAGTGCATTAGCTTTCCCCTTCTGATGATCCAGATAGCGCACCATCGCCGTGGCGCTGGTCATACTCATCAACCCCTGCCCCAGGTGCCGCAGTAATAAGATACTGATAAACAACATCCAGATATTCTGACTCACTGCCAGCAACAAACAACCCGCCGCCAGACCTGCCACCAGCATATAAGAAAACCGCCGCAGATCCATCTTATCAATCAGCGACCCGCTCCACAGCAGAATCACCGCACTGAGCAAGGTCGCAGCCGAATACACTGCACCAAACTCACCGTGACTCAATGAAAGATCAACACGAATTTCGCCGCTGAATAACGCGATAAAGTAAGTTTGCCCCAAACTGGAAGCAAAGGTCATAGCGAAGCCGAATAACAATAAACGCCATTCGCTGCGAATCAGGGGGATAAAGGATTTCATGCGGCGGATTATGGCAGTACCGGCCTTAATAATCGACTGCTAAACAGGCCAAAATAGCGTATGTTATGACTATTCAGATTCAACTTTCCTCATGTCAGAGAAATAGCCGAATGAACTACGCTCTACCCTTGGAAGAAGTAGCACTGCGCATGGGTGCTGCCGTATTATGTGGTTTATTTATCGGCCTGGATCGGGAAATTAAACGCAAGAGTGTCGGTGTCCGCACATTTCTGCTGGTATGTCTTGGCTCAGCAGGTTTTACCATTATCGTCATCGAGATCACTCACTATTACATTACGGTCTACAAAGACATTACGCCTGATCCCACCCGCATTGTGCAGGGTGTCGTTACCGGCATCGGCTTTTTAGGCGGTGGAGCCATCCTGCAATCCAAAGGCCATATTAAAGGCGCGGCCACGGGGGCCAGTATTTGGGTTTCAGGGGGTATTGGCGTTGCCTGCGGTTATGGATTTTATTGGCATGCGTTTATTTTTACGGCTTATGCCTTCGCCGTATTGGTGATAGCAGGGTATCTGAGGCCCAAGTTGCGGGATGACATAGAGGATGATGAAGGTAATGTTGTAAATACTAAAAAAACCGAGTGAGTATATATATTTTCCAATATCTGTCTGGCAAAATGCTGCCGGACTAGTAGCAATTAATAACACCAAGGATACATTTCCCATGCCCATTATTAACGTTGCCAGTACTTTGGAGTACAGCGTCAACACGCCCACTATTTTTGTATTCAGCATTGTGCCTGCGGAAACACCGCATCAGCGTATTGTGGAAGAAAACCTCATGCTGTCACCCCAGCTTGATTATGAATGGCTGCAGGTGGGTGAGGAAAATATTCGTAATATCCGTCTTGAGGTTCAGCCCGGCGTTTTCCGGCTGGATTATCAGGCCACAGTTGAGCTGACCCCCGCTGTTGATAATGCCCCTCAGCTGGATGAAGCCATTTATCAGTCGCTACCCGCTGAGGTATTGCCCTACCTTAACCCCAGCCGTTATTGTGAATCAGATCGTTTAACCTTGTTCGCCAGCAAAGAATTCGGCACACAACCTGCGGGACATGCCCGTGTCGAAGCTATTTGCGATTGGGTTAACGGCCATATAGATTATATCTCCGGCAGCACCGATGCTTCCTCCAGCGCTTGTGATGTTCTGGTGAGCCGTGCCGGTGTTTGCCGTGACTTTGCTCATGTCAGCATTGCTTTATGCCGTGCCCTGGGTATTCCGGCCCGTTATATTTCAGGCTATGCGGTTGATTTGCAGCCACCCGATTTCCATGGATTTTTTGAAGCTTTTCTGGACGGCAAGTGGTATTTATTTGACGCGACCCGGATGGCCCCCGTCAGCGGTTTTGTGCGTATTGGCCTTGGCAGGGACGCTGCCGATGCTTCTTTTGGCACCATCGTCGGTTCAGCTAACCTACAGAATATGCAGGTATCTGCACTGGATAAAACTTCCGCAACGGGTAATGAACAGCCTGATGAGGCTATTTCTACGGCCTGAGTTTTTGCACTCAAATAATACTGTTATCGT
>CACVAV010000355.1 GCA_902727945.1 uncultured Thiotrichaceae bacterium
GGTGAATTCAGCGCGGAAGATTATTACGTTGGTGAGTGGCAAGAATACCGCGACGAATACACTGAACTGGCAACTGATGTGCGTGAAATGGCTTCTAAGGAAGCAAACTTCTGGAAGTAAGCGCCACTACTGCTTTCATCAGTATTTAAAAATCCGGTTTCTGACTGATCACACCACCTTCAATAAGGCTGGTATCAGCCAGACCGGATTTTTTTCCTGATCATCATATTACAAGCCCTAAATCAGTACACCAGCACACCCTGCTTTGCTCTCAATACAACCCCAGCCGACTATTTTGCTCATGCCACTCCCAGCTCAGCAGCGCAAATACCGCACAAAACCAAGTTAAATCAGCGGTTAATACATGAGGAGGAGCAAATGCCCTGCACTGCTTCATGTTCCAGCCATGTTCTACCACCAGACCCACATAATCCCACCCAGCCAACCGCATACCGGCAAAATCCCAATCAATCATAAACCACCGGTTACTCTGCTGCCATTAACTACTTTCCTCGCCCAACGGGTATTCGTTGAAAATCTACACCATCGCTAAGAATACTGATCTGCATCAATGCTTACATACCACAACAAAACCCGGGCAGGCAGGATGTGATCTGCATCAATGTTTATAGACAACAAGCAGCATAGCCTGAACACAATGAACTATTAATCGTGTGTTTGAAGGAAAACGAAATGAAAAAGTTAGTAGCTGCTTGTTTGATTGCAATGGTTAGCGCAGGTTCTCAGGCATTTGCTTATGAAGCAGGTGATATTGTGTTACGCGTAGGTGCTGCACAGGTTGATCCGTCCGGCGATGGGCTGGATATTGTATCCGGCAATATTAATGCTGATGACGATACCCAGTTAGGTCTCAGCGCCAGTTATATGATCACCAATAGTGTCGGTGTCGCTGTATTGGCCGCCACACCTTTCAAACATGATCTCACGCTGGACGGTACAATCATCGGTGAAACTAAACACCTGCCACCCACAGTGACGGTACAGTATCATATGGACACCGGAAGCCCGTTCCGCCCTTATGCAGGCGCTGGTTTTAACTACACCCAATTTTTCTCTGAAGAAACAAAAGGCCCGCTGACGGGTACCAACCTGGAGCTTTCGCATTCTTTTGGTTTGGCGGCTGAAGTGGGTTTTGACTATGCCATTAACCAGGATTGGGCGCTGAATGCAGCTGTTTATTATGCTGACATCGACACAACAGCTAAATTAGATGGTGCTGAACTGGGCGACGTTGAAATTGATCCCTGGGTTTATATGCTGGGTGCATCTTACAAGTTCTGATTTTCCGTTACGCCAACAGTCTCCGGTGTGCTGGAAAAAAGCCCCGGTTGCTTACCTTTAAAGCAACCGGGGCTTATTCAAAATCAACAATCCGGATGAATCATTTCACCCAGGTAAGTCTGGTACAACGGGCTGGATGAGGTAAACGGCCAACCCGGCCAATTCACGCTACCCGCTGACACCGGCGTACCTGTTAAACCACTGCCCGAAGGCAGGTTATTCCAGCGTATCCACACCCTGAAATTTCCAGCTCTATGCACTATTTCTGCCGTTTTAACTATTGAAATAATAGCCAGTTTGGCCGTATTGATCGTTTTCTGCCGACCCTCTGTATTATTGCCATTAACGGCATGCAGCGCCACTAAGTCCAGCGTAAATGAGTAATCAGTTACACCATTCGGATAAGATTTATCAAAATTCAGGTTCCATGTTATGGGTGCATTGGCTTTATACAATAAATTGATATTTTCATAAGCATTCTGCCCGTCACTTTGTTGATGGATCGTTTTAGTAGCAGCAAATATCCCACTCATCATGCTCGCCAGCGGGATACCAAATTCAGCCTGCATCAACTGCCGGTTCAAACAGGTATAAGCACCTTGATGGCGCTCATAAGGAATATAAAACCCCGTGTAAACAGACACTGTTGCTTCAGCAAAAGTCGCCGCACACACCACTGGCAAAGCCATTAATAGTTTCTTAGTCCACCGCATCATCACATTCTCCCTCAAAAATAGCTGATATAACTTAACTATAGTTGCAATTTGTCGGGCAAGCTTATGTGCTCCTGCAATAAAAATCTTATAAATAGATATATTTATCTAAATACATCACTTTTTAAGATCAGTGTTTTGAGCAATACTTAGTGTCACACCCAGTAACTCCACAAGCACAAGGAGAACAGACATGAGTCACGCAAAACATAAACTCAGCATCACGCTTAATGAACATGACAACAACGAAGACATTGAATCGGACGAAGCAGATAGCGTAGACAGCCCCGAAGAAGAAACCGAAGTCTGGCAGTTTGACGGCGGTATTTGCGGATAAAAGCACCAAAAGAATTAGCAAGGAAACACATCATGAGCACTTTAAACAAAACACTATCATTACAAAACCTGTCAACACTCGATCTATTTCTAAGCGGCGCATTGGCTCCTTTAACCGGTTACCTTGACCGTGATGACCACATCAGCGTATTAACAAACAGTCGTCTGGCTAATGGCTTTCTCTGGCCCTTAGCACTATCGCTGGAATTAAGCGTTGCTGAAAAACTTCAGGCGCAGCTAACCGGACGTATTGCGCTGTTGGATGATGAAAACCGTATGGTAGCCGAGGTAAAAGTAGACAGTATTTATCGACTGCCTCAGGAACTCGCGGAAGCCAGCGGTAAAAACCCAACTGCCTGGTATGCATCCGGTTCGATCAGCTCCGCCGGAAAAGTCCTGCACCCGGCCTTTAACAGTATCCGTCACCGTGCACCAGCGCTGGGACAAAAATTACGCGGTAATGGCTGGAAAAGTATTATTGCGGTGCATGCTACTGAAGCACTGAATACTGCTGAAATGAAACAAGCCTGCGAATGGCTGAAAGCCAGCCCGGATAAAGTCGGTGGTGTTTTATTACAGATTGATGCTAATGACCGTGACCCTGCTTTACACCGGCAGATGCGTGAAATACGTTCG
>CACVAV010000356.1 GCA_902727945.1 uncultured Thiotrichaceae bacterium
TAAGCTCCCTGGCCGTTATTCTTCATCAAATCCATACTTGCGATCTAATGCGCCCATGCTCACCGCATAGAAAAAGATCAACAAGATGAAGACATAAATGGAACCCTGCTGGGCAAACCAAAAACCAAGCTTATAACCACCAAGCTTAATCGTGTTCAATGGCTCTACCAGTAAAATCCCGCAACCGTAAGATACGATAAACCAGATCACAAGACAGATAGCCAGGAGACGTAAATTCGCCTTCCAGTACTGCGCCGCGTTATCAGATAACATAGATTGACTCCTCCGAGTGTTATGCAAACCCAGCTGAGTTTAACTTGAACAGCAAGGCATACGCAATTCCTAATAAGCAAAACTTTTAGGGTTTTAACCCAGTTTGTAGGATTATTTTGATCAAAAGCCTAATTTTTAGGCTATTTTACAGATAATTTTAGCAAAATTGTTGACAATCCAAAGTTCAAAATTTTAAAAAAAATAGTTAAAACTCAGCATTAACAAACGACTTACACATCTGTAGTTGACCACGGATAGATTGACGCACCATTATAGTGCACAAAAAGACACATATAGCTTCCTTTTAGAGATAAGTCTTTGTTTCATACTCACCTCCTTAAATGGCACTAATCTTGCTTTCCTTTACACTTATGAAAAAAAAACCGCTCAACCACGATCATCTGCTCGATATTATGGCATGTTCAGTTATTGTACTTGACCATAAGCTGCGCGTTACGTACCTGAACCAATCTGCAGAAATATTATTAAGCCATAGCCTGAATCGCATACAAGGCACTGACATCTACGACATCATGTGGGGAGAATCATTCTACGAACAACTTGAATGCGCCCGGCAACAAAACGAACCGCAAGCCATACGCGCTGCCTCGCTGACGTTAGCAGACAACCAGCAAATCATGCTCGATTGCATCATCACACCACAACAAGAATCCACGGCCCCCGACAAACAGCATTGGCTTTTACTGGAATTACACCGCATAGACCGCCAACTACAGATAGTTCGTGACAAACAAATTCAACAGCAGCAGCAAGCTATCGCGGAGTTAGTAAGAGGCTTAGCACACGAAGTAAAAAACCCGTTAGGCGGCTTACGTGGTGCAGCACAACTGCTGGAAAGTGAACTGGGAAGTGAGGAACTCAAGGAATACACACAGATCATCATCTCTGAAGCTGACCGCCTTAAAAGATTGGTTGATGACCTGCTCGGCCCGGGGAAAATGCCTGACTATGAACACATTAATATCCACGAAATACTTGAGCATGTCTGCAATCTGATTCAGATAGAAGCGGGCACAAAGATAACAGTAAAGCGTGATTATGACCCCAGTATCCCTGAATTAAAATGTGATAGGGGCCACATGATTCAGGTAGTATTGAATATTGCCAGTAATGCCGTTCGGGCACTGAATGGCCAGGGCACCATCAAACTCCGGACACGGATTCTGCGCCAGTTCACCATTCACCAAAAGCGCCACAAGCTGGTACTTAAAACCGATGTTTTTGATGATGGTGTCGGTGTACCTGAACGCCTTCAGGACAAATTATTTTTACCCATGGTCAGCGGTCACGCCGAAGGCAGCGGTCTTGGGCTGGCGATTGCTCAATCTCTGATTAACCAAAGCGGCGGCATGATTCAATTTGAATCAAAACCGGGCGCAACCTGCTTCTCCATACTACTCCCGCTTAACAATAAGGATAACGGCCATGGATAAACCCACTGAAAACATCTGGATTGCTGACGATGATCGCTCCATTCGCTGGGTATTAGAACGTGCACTGCAAAAAGCGGACATCACTGCCCGCTGCTTTGAAACAGCAGACCAGGTGTTATCAGCATTACGCACCGCTGAGCCTGATGTGTTGCTGACAGATATTCGCATGCCAGGCACTGACGGCTTGGTGCTGCTCAAAAAAATGCAACAAGAGCATCCCGACATCCCTGTCATTATAATGACCGCACATTCTGATCTGGACAGCGCAGTCATGGCCTATCAGGGAGGTGCCTTCGAATATTTACCAAAACCTTTTGATATTAATGAAGCCGTTGAACTGGTTCGCCGGGCCTCCAGGCTTCGTCACGAAAGTCGCTCAACTGATATAAACACCAAAGCCGCCAAGTTAATCGAAGGCGGCGAAATCATTGGTAAAGCACCGGCAATGCAGGAAGTTTTCCGGGCGATTGGCAGACTGTCCAAATCCAGCATCACAGTACTGATCACCGGCGAATCAGGCACAGGCAAAGAGCTGATTGCTAAAGCATTACACACACACAGTCCACGCGCCAAACAACCCTTTATTGCCCTGAACACCGCCGCAATCCCCAGCGAACTATTGGAGTCCGAATTATTCGGTCACGAAAAAGGGGCATTTACCGGTGCCTATGCCCAACGCAAAGGACGTTTTGAACAAGCCGATGGCGGCACATTATTCCTTGATGAAATTGGCGACATGCCTGCTGAACTACAAACCCGGCTATTACGTGTATTAGCGGAAGGCACTTTTTATCGGGTAGGCGGCCACCTTCCGGTAGAAGTTGATGCCCGCATTATTGCGGCTACCCACCAAAATTTAGAGGAACTGGTAAAGAAAGGTAGCTTCCGTGAAGACCTATTTCATCGCCTGAACGTAATACGCATTCACTCACCCCCCTTGCGTGAAAGACGTGACGACATCCCGTTATTGCTTCAGACTTTCCTGCGTCACGCTGCTGAAGAACTGCACGTTGACATTAAAACGCTATCACCTAAAGTCAGTGACTTTCTGCAAAGCCGCACCTGGGCCGGTAATGTCAGGCAGCTTGAAAACACTTGCCGCTGGCTAACGGTGATGGCTTCAGCGCAGGAAGTCGTCATGGATGACCTACCTACCGAGCTGCTGGAGCACGAAGAAGAACAGGCGGTAATTCAGGGAGACTGGGATAAAATACTGGCGCAATATGCTGACAGACAGCTGGCAGGAGGCTCTAAAAA
>CACVAV010000357.1 GCA_902727945.1 uncultured Thiotrichaceae bacterium
CCTTATCTATTTGTTTATTCAAGTTATTCAGCCAAGCAGGTAATTGTGCAAACTGCTCAATAAGTCCCTGAGGCCGTTGTTTTAACAACCGTTCTGCGGTGTGTACACCGTAACTGACAGCCAGCGAATCCATTCCGGCATTGGCTGCCATTTGTAAGTCGTATTCTGTATCACCCACCATTAACGCTGCCTCAACACACGTATCATAATCGGTCACTATTTCTTCCAACATCAACGGATGAGGTTTGGAAAACGTTTCATCAGCGGTGCGGGTAACCGGAAATAACTCAGTCAATGCAAGATTACGAAGATCCTGATTCAGACCACGCCGCGACATGCCCGTCGCCACCGCCAGATCATAGCCCTGCTCAGACAACGACTGCAGAACCGGCTTCACGCCTTCAAACAATCGACCGGACAGCTGAACCAATGTCCCGTCCCAGTCAAAAATGAGTAGTTGATACTTTTGACCTGAGTGGGAGTATCCGGCGGATTGATCAGACACCATTCTTTTTCACTTTATTAATCATAGCATGAAGATCATCCGGCAAAGGTGCTTCCAATCGGTACTTTTGCCCATTAACTTCCAGCATAAATTCCAGCGTCGCGGCATGCAAAAACAAGCGTTTCAATCCCAACCGCTTGTATTCACGATTCAGAGTAAAATCACCATAACGATCATCACCAATAATCGGATAGCCCAGATGCGCTAACTGCACACGAATCTGATGCATGCGTCCGGTCAGGATTTGCACATCCAGCAATGAACAACCCGGTGTCACCAGCACAGGAGAGAAAACACTCTCTGCCGTTTTGCCATCCTCATCGTCTGACACCTGTATCTTCTGCCGCGAACTGCTGCTACGTGTCAGGTCAGTTATAATACGTTGCGAGCCACCTTGCCATTTCCCGCCGACCAAAGCACGGTAATGTTTGTCCATGCCCTCACCCCGCAATAGCTCATGCAGCGCATTCAGCACCTTGCGTGATTTAGCCAGCAGGATCAGGCCACTGGTATCTCTGTCCAGGCGGTGTACCAACTCCACAAACGGAAGATTCGGGCGTAACTGGCGGAAAGATTCGATTAGCCCGTATTTTACCCCACTGCCACCATGCACAGGCAGACCGGTAGGTTTATTCAGGACGATGAGATGGTCATCTTCCAGCAAAACAGAAGCTTCTATTTTATCCAGCAAGGTTTGTGGCACTTCCGGTTTATCCGGCCTCTCCTCAACCCGCACCGGCGGGATACGGATTTCCTCGCCCACCGCCAGTTTACGATCCGGTTTGACACGCTTCTTATCAACCCGCACTTCACCTTTACGTACAATTCGGTAGATCACACTTTTTGGTACTTTCTTAAAAAATTTCAGCAAAAAGTTGTCAATTCGTTGCCCGGCTTCGTGTTCAGTCACGATATGATAGGAAACTGCCATGATTATCCTTATATATTCAGCAATTCGGTTCAATTTAATTGAATGCGATTAATCAAATTGATATATTCGTTACGGGTTTGGTGGACAGATGATGATATTTTCCTGACCACCCAGCCTGAAGGTTGATGCCACCAGACGAACGGAAACTGTTTAAGTATTGCCGATTGGGGAATGATAGGGCGCATCATCAAACGATTCAATCGAATTCCGGATGGAATTTGAAGCGGCAAGCGATTTTACAAAAAATGGTATGAAACGCTTGTCTTATGAGCAGCGCTACTCGTTCACAAAATACTGAGTAGCCGACGTGTTTTTCACAGCACCTGCCATACCCAACATTGTTTATTTGAAGGAATTAGAATTGCGCGGTGTAGTTTCAATGAGGAACACTACATGGCTGGATTGTGGAATGTTCTGCTGTCCTCAGGCATAAAGCATGCATGAGGGATTCGTTGACATACAAGTCAGCGAACACAACGGCGGAATAACCATTCACACTTGAAATATGGAGCAATAAAACCAAAAGGATTGTAGAGACTGAATGAGAAAGTTTAATATAAATGATCAACCCAATCTCATACATTATTGATTTTAAACAAAAAATTAAATCATACTGTAAAGTCATTAACCGGATGGCTGCATTGCTGCGCACTTCCTGCAAACAAATTTAGGGATGAGCAGGTGCTACACATAAAGGTGTAGTACATGAAGCGAATTTTAATTAATGCAACACAGGCGGAAGAAATCCGCGTTGCGATGGTCGACGGTCAACGACTCTATGATTTGGATATTGAACATCCATTTCGTGCACAAAAAAAGGCTAATATTTACAAAGGGGTTATCACCCGCATTGAACCCAGCCTCGAAGCTGCGTTTGTTGAATACGGCGCACAGCGTCATGGCTTTTTGTCGTTCAGAGAAGTAGCTCGCGAGTGTTATCACCCTGATGCTAAAATCGGTAGTGGCCGCCCAACCATCAAGGATGTCCTGCGCGAAGGGCAGGAAATCCTGCTACAGGTTGACAAGGAAGAGCGTGGCAACAAAGGTGCTGCCCTAACCACGTATATCAGCCTGGCCGGACGTTATCTGGTATTAATGCCGAATAACCCGAAAGCCGGTGGCGTATCCCGCAGGATTGAAGGTGAAGACCGTCAACATATCAAACAAACCCTCTCTGATTTAGATATTCCGGAAGGCATGGGTGCTATTGTCCGCACCGCCGGCGTAGACCGCGAACTGGAAGAACTCAGTTGGGATCTTGATTACCTGAAAACACTGTGGGAAGCGATCCAGACAGCCTCTAAACAACACAAAGCACCGATACTCCTGTATCAGGAAAGCAATGTCATTATTCGTGCTTTGCGCGATTACTTCCGCCGGGATATTGGCGAAATTGTTGTTGATGATGCGAAGGTGTATCAGCAGGCACGCGACTTTATGCAAGCGGTTATGCCGCACAACATGCGTAAGCTAAAGCATTATCAGGACAGTACCCCGTTACTCAGCCG
>CACVAV010000358.1 GCA_902727945.1 uncultured Thiotrichaceae bacterium
GGTCAGGTTCTGTGTAAAGCGGGTTCTATTACGCCACATACTAAATTTGAAGCAGAAGTTTATATTCTGTCAAAAGACGAAGGTGGTCGTCATACGCCATTCTTCAATGGTTATCGTCCGCAGTTTTACTTCCGTACGACGGATGTGACGGGTGCCTGTGATCTGCCGGAAGGTATCGAAATGGTTATGCCGGGCGACAACGTTAAGATGGTTGTTTCCCTTATTGCGCCAATCGCTATGGAAGACGGTCTACGCTTCGCAATTCGTGAAGGTGGTCGTACTGTTGGTGCTGGTGTTGTTGCTAAAATTGTTGAGTAATATTTATTATGTCTGATCAAAGAATACGGATTCGTCTGAAAGCGTTTGACCATCGTCTTATCGATCGTTCAGCGCTGGAAATTGTAGAAACAGCTAAGCGTACCGGTGCACGTGTAAAAGGGCCTATCCCTTTACCTACACGTATTGAGCGTCACACCATTCTTACTTCTCCGCACGTCAATAAAGATGCGCGTGATCAGTATGAGATCCGTACGCACAAACGTTTGATGGATATTGTTAATCCAACTGACAAGACTGTTGATGCGCTGATGAAGCTGGATCTGGCAGCAGGCGTGGATGTTCAAATTAAGTTGAACTGATTTGAAATAAACACTTAACGTGCGTTAACTTTATATGTATAATGCGCGGCTTTCTTCGGCTCGACACTTGTGTTGAGCCGAGTTTTTCTAAAGACAAAAATTCAGTAATTCACCTATTTACGGTGATTGAAGAGGTAAGCAAATGGCTATCAGTCTATTGGGTCGGAAAGTGGGTATGACCCGGATTTTCGGTGAAGCAGGAGATGCAATTCCTGTTACCGTTCTGGAGATTGCGCCGAATCGTGTGTCTCAGGTGAAGACGATCGATTCTGATGGCTATGAAGCAATTCAGTTGTCTGTTGGTGAGAGAAAAGCATCACGGGTAACTAAGCCGGTTGCCGGGCATTTTGCGAAAGCAGGTGTTTCTGCCGGAACGTTTGTTCGTGAATCACGTGTTGATTCTGCTGCTGACTATGAAGCAGGTGCTGAGCTGACTGTTGCTCTGTTTGAAGCAGGCCAGAAAGTTGATGTGTCGGGTGTGAGTAAAGGTAAAGGTTTTGCCGGTACGATCAAGCGCCACAACTTTAAAGGTAAAGACGCAACACACGGTAACTCGATTTCTCACCGTACTCCGGGTTCTATCGGTCAGAACCAGACGCCAGGGCGTGTTTTTCCTGGTAAAAAAATGTCTGGTCAGATGGGTAATGTAAATACAACCACTCAGTGTTTGGAAGTGGTTCGTGTGGATGTAGAGCGTAACCTGGTGTTGGTTAAAGGTGCTGTTGCAGGTGCGACGGATGGTAATATTTCCATTAAGCACTCTGTAAAGGCATAAGGATTAGATATGGAATTGCAAATAGCTAATGGCGGATCTGTTGCAGTAAGTGACACAGTATTCGGCCGCGATTTCAATGAAGGGCTGGTACATCAGGCGGTTGTTGCTTATATGGCAGCAGCGCGTTTAGGTACAAAAGCTCAGAAGAGTCGTTCAGATGTTAGTGGTGGTGGTGCTAAGCCATTTCGCCAGAAGGGCACCGGTCGTGCACGTGCAGGTACTATTCGTAGTCCGCTGTGGCGGTCTGGTGGTACCACATTTGCGGCACGTCCTCGTGACTATACGCAGAAGCTGAATAAAAAAATGTATCGTGCGGCGATGAGTTCTATTCTTTCAGAGCTGATTCGTCAGGATCGTTTGGTTATTGTTGATGCTATTGACTGTGAAGATGGCAAAACAAAAACAATGACAGCTAAGCTGAAAGACTATGGTACTAATAATGTATTGTTAGTTCCTGAAGTTGATGACGTTAATGTTCTGTTGGCTTCGCGCAATATTCCTTATTGTGAAGTTGCCTCTGTCACAGGGCTGAATCCGGCAAGCTTAGTCGGCCATGAGAAAGTGGTGATGACTAAAGGTGCTGTTGAGAAGGTTCAGGAGTGGTTAGGATGAATCAGGATCATTTATATCAGGTATTGTTGGCTCCACGCATGACTGAAAAAACAGTTTTGCTGTCAGAATCTTCAAACCAGTACGTCTTCAAAGTTGCAACTACTGCAACTAAAAAAGATATTAAACAGGCAGTTGAAATGCTTTTTGAAGTAAAAGTAGATCGTGTTCAAACTGTCAATGTAAAAGGTAAGCAGAAGAACTTTAGTCGTCGTTCCGGTAAGCGGAGCGATTGGAAAAAGGCGTATATTCGCCTGGCTGAAGGTCAGTCACTTGATGCTTCAGCTGAATAAGGAATAGGTTAGTCATGGCAGTTGCAAAAGCAAAACCAACCTCTCCGGGACGTCGATTTCAGGTTCGTGTAGTCAACAAGGATTTGCACAAAGGTGCACCTTGCAAGGCCCTGTTAGATCGTAAAACCAAGAGTGGTGGACGTAATAATACCGGTCGTATCACAGTACGTCATATTGGTGGTGGCCATCGCCAGCATTATCGTATTGTTGACTTTAAACGTCGCAAAGATGATATTCCCGCGCGCGTTGAGCGTATTGAATATGATCCGAATCGCAGTGCGAACATCGCTCTGCTGTTATATGCGGATGGTGAGCGTCGTTATATCATTGCGCCACGTAACTTGGCAGCTGGTGCAACTGTTCAGTCCGGGCAACATGCTCCGATTGCAGTAGGTAATACTTTGCCTATGCGTAATATCCCGGTAGGTACCGTGATTCACTGCATTGAGATGAAGCCTGAGAAAGGGGCGCAAATTGCACGTAGCGCAGGAACTTCAGCTCAGTTGGTGGCAAAAGAAGGTAATTACGCGACGTTGCGTTTACGTTCCGGTGAGATGCGAAAGATTCTTGTTGAATGCCGTGCGACAATCGGTGAAGTGAGTAATTCTGAGCATGCACTGGTTAAGTTGGGTAAAGCGGGTGCCAAGCGCTGGCGTGGTGTTCGACCAACTGTTCGTGGTGTTGCAATGAATCCGGTGGATCATCCACATGGTGGTGGTGAAGGTCGTACGTCCGGTGGGCGTCACCCTGTGTCTCCATCAGGTGTTCCGACTAAGGGTTACAAAACCCGTAGTAATAAACGTACTGACAAGATGATTGTCCGTCGTCGCCGTAATAAGAAGTAAGAGGAATTTAGACAGTGCCACGTTCACTTAAGAAAGGTCCTTTCATTGATCATCATTTGATGAAGAAAGTTGACACGGCAGTTGCGAACAATGATCGCAAGCCGATTAAAACCTGGTCACGTCGGTCGATGGTTGCTCCAAGCATGGTCGGTTTGACGATTGCAGTTCATAACGGTAAGCAACACGTTCCCGTTTTGGTTAATGAAAATATGGTAGGTCATAAACTAGGTGAGTTTGCGTTAACACGTACTTATCGTGGTCATGCTGCCGATAAAAAATCGAAGAAATAGAGGTTATAGATATGGAAGTTGCAGCTCGTTTGCGCTTTGCGCGTCTTTCTCCTCAGAAGGGTCGTTTAGTTGCTGACCAGATTCGTGGTCTGCCTGTTGATAAGGCACTGGATATTCTGGCGTTTAGTCCCAAAAAAGGGGCGGCGATGATAAAGAAAGTTTTAGAGTCAGCCATTGCTAATGCTGAGCACAATGAAGGTGCTGATGTTGACGAACTTTCTGTTGCGCGTGTTTTTGTAGACCAAGGCCCGACGATGAAGCGTATTCGTCCCCGTGCCAAGGGTCGTGCAAACCGTATTCTTAAACGTACCAGTCATATCACTGTGACGGTTGGCGACAAGTAAGGTCTGAGGTTAATCATGGGTCAAAAAGTACATCCAACTGGTATTCGTCTCGGTATTTCAGCCGATTGGCGGGCAAAGTGGTATGCAGAAGGTAAAGACTACGCAGATTTCCTGCATAAGGATCTTGAAGTTCGTTCTTTCCTGAAAAAGCGTTTGAAAGATGCGTCTGTTAGTCGTATTCAAATTGAGCGTCCGGCGAAATCTGCCTTTATCACTATCCATACGGCACGTCCGGGAATGGTTATTGGTAAAAAAGGCGAGGATATTGAGCGTTTACGTAACGATGTGGCCAGTATTATGGGTCTGCATGTTAATAACGTTAAGCTGAATATCGAAGAAATCCGCAAGCCTGAGCTGGATGCGCAGCTAGTTGCGGAAAGTATCGCAGGACAGCTTGAGCGTCGGATTATGTTCCGTCGTGCAATGAAGCGTGCAGTAGGTAACGCTATGCGTCTTGGTGCTTTAGGTATCAAGGTGGCGGTTGCCGGACGTTTGAATGGTGCAGAAATCGCACGTACCGAATGGTATCGTGAAGGTCGTGTGCCACTTCATACACTGCGAGCTGACATAGACTACGCAACAGCTGAGGCTGCTACTACCTACGGTATCATCGGTATCAAGGTATGGGTCTTTAAGGGTGAGGTCTTTGACCTTGAGCAGAAACAATCTAATTCTGGTGGTAATACCCAGAATAGAAAGAAGAAGTGATAGAGGTTCAAAATGTTACAGCCCAAAAGAACCAAATTCCGTAAAATGCAGAAAGGCCGCAACCGTGGTCTGGCTCAAACCGGAAATAAAGTAAGTTTCGGCGATTATGGCCTGAAATCTCTTGAGCGTGGTCGTTTGACAGCGCGTCAGATTGAAGCGGGTCGTCGTGCGATTAATCGTCACATTCGTCGTGGTGGTAAAATCTGGATTCGTGTTTTCCCTGATAAGCCTATCAGTAAAAAACCATTAGAAGTCCGGATGGGTAAAGGTAAAGGTAATGTTGAATACTGGGTTGCCCAGATTCAGCCGGGTCGTGTCTTGTTTGAAATGCAAGGAGTCCCTGAAGATATTGCTCGTGAAGCATTTAAGCTGGCTTCTGCGAAATTACCTTTTAAAACCACATTTGTTAAGCGGCAGGTGATGTGATGAAAGCAACTGAGCTTCGTGAAAAGTCAGTAGATGAATTGCAGTCAGAGTTGACTGAGAATTACAAAGAGCAGTTTAAATTGCGTATGCAACAGTCAGCTGATCAAATGTCGCGCCCTTCAGAGATGAAGCGGGTACGTCGTGAAATTGCACGGATCAAAACGATCCTGTCTGAAAAGAAAGTCGCAGGTAAGTGAAGATGAGCGAAGAAGCAGTTGTTGAACGTAGTTTGCTAGGTCGTGTCATCAGCGACAAAATGGATAAGACCGTCGTCGTTTTGATGGAGCGTCAAATAAAGCACCCTTTATACGGGAAATTTATTAAACGTTCTAAAAAGTATCATGTGCACGATGAGAATAATGAATGCCACATTGGTGATAACGTGACTTTCAAAGAGTGCCGTCCTCTGTCAAAGAGCAAGCACTGGACTTTGGTTAAAGTCGTTAGTCGTGCTGTTAGTTGATAATTAAGACGAGATATTAGACATGATCCAGATGCAGTCAGAGCTGCAAATTGCAGACAATAGTGGTGCTCGTCGTGTGATGTGCATTAAAGTCTTAGGCGGTTCACATCGTCGTTATGCGGGCATTGGTGACGTAATCAAGGTCAGTATTAAAGACGCAATTCCACGCGGCAAAGTTAAAAAAGGTGATGTATATAATGCAGTCGTGGTTCGTACTGCTAAAGGTGTACGTCGCAAAGATGGTTCCTTGATTCGCTTTGATGGCAATGCTGCGGTATTACTGAATGCGAAGCTTGAGCCAATTGGTACACGTATCTTTGGCCCGGTTACACGTGAACTACGTGGTGATCGTTTCATGAAAATTATTTCTCTGGCACCCGAAGTGCTCTAATAGGTGACATGATGAAAAAAATTCTGAAAGGCGATGATGTAGTCGTTATTACCGGTAAAGATAAAGGCAAGCATGCTTCAGTCATGCAGGTGCTGGAAAATGGTAAGGTTTTGGTTAAGGGTGTGAATATGGTTAAGAAGCACACTAAACCTAACCCAACGTTGGGTGTTCAAGGTGGCATTGTTGAAAAAGAAATGCCTATGAATATTTCAAACGTAATGGTGGTCAACTCTGAAGGTAAGGGTGACCGTGTTGGATTCAAGCTCCTGGAAAACGGCGAAAAAATCCGTGTCTTCAAATCCAATGGCGAGCCTGTAAAGGCTTGAGGTAGATAAATTCATGACAAGGTTGCAGCAATACTACCGTGAGACTGTCGTTCCTGAACTGACAGAAAAGCTCGGTTGTAATAATATTATGGAAGTTCCGAAGATCACCAAAATCACCCTGAATATGGGTTTAGGTGAAGCTGTCGGAGATAAAAAAGTCATCGAACATGCTGTTGGTGATATGGAAAAAATCGCTGGTCAAAAAGTGGTTGTCACCATGAGTCGCAAGTCAATCGCGGGTTTTAAAATTCGTGACGGGTGGCCGGTAGGTTGTATGGTAACCTTGCGTAAAGAGCGTATGTACGAGTTTTTAGATCGTTTGGTCAACATATCTATTCCTCGTATCCGTGATTTTCGTGGTTTGAATGGTAAAGCTTTTGATGGTCGTGGTAACTACAACATGGGCATTAAAGAGCAGATCATTTTCCCGGAAATTGATTACGACAAAATTGATGCATTGCGTGGTATGAATATTACGATTACCACTACTGCAAAAACTGACGAAGAGGGACGTGCGCTTCTGGAAGCGTTTAAGTTCCCTTTCAAAAAGTAAGAGGATACGAGACTCATGGCAAAAAAATCCATGATTGCCCGCGAAGTTAAGCGTGCAAAAGCTGCTGCCCGTGACGGTGAGAAGCGTGCGGCATTGAAAGTAATCATAAGCAACCCTGAAAGTTCTTACGAAGACGTAATGGCTGCCAGTGATAAGCTGCAAAAAATGCCACGTGATGGTAGTTTAGTACGCAAGCGGAATCGCTGTAACCTTACTGGTCGTCCGCATGGTGTTTACCGCAAGTTCGGCTTGTCGCGTAATATGTTACGTGAAGCAGCAATGCGTGGTGATGTGCCTGGTTTAACTAAGGCTAGCTGGTAAGGAGAATATAGTCATGAGTATGAGTGATACTATTGCTGATATGCTGACCCGCATTCGTAACGGTCAGAGCGCAGGTAAGGCAAATGTCTCCTTTCCTGCATCAAAACTAAAAAAGTCGATCTTGGAAGTTTTGGTTAGCGAAGGTTATGTCGTTGGTTATTCAACTGACGAAAACGGTGGGAAGCCGGTAATAAGTGTTGAACTGAAGTATTTTCAGGGCAAGCCGGTTATTAGCCGCATTGACCGCGCCAGTCGTCCTGGTCTGCGTGTATTCCACGGAAAAAATGAGCTGCCTACTGTTATGGGTGGTTATGGGGTTGCCATCATCTCAACATCGTCAGGTGTTATGAGTGATCGTGCTGCACGTGCAGCAGGTCAGGGTGGTGAAGTAATCTGTACAGTACAGTAAGGTAGGCAGATTCTCATGTCACGTATTGCAAAAAGAGGACTTCCACTGCTAAGCGGTGTTGAAGTTAAAATTGATGGGCAAAACCTGAATATCAAAGGTAGCAAAGGTGCATTTGATTACACCGTGCATCACGATGTTGAAGTCGCTCAGGAAGATAATGTATTAAGTTTCCGTCCACGTAACGATGTATCGGGTGCATGGGCACAAGCAGGTACAACTTGTGCGGTAACTAATAATATGATGCTCGGTGTTAGTCAGGGTTTTGAAAAGAAGCTGCAGCTGGTAGGTGTTGGTTATCGTGCACAGGCACAGGGTAGTAAACTTAATTTAACATTGGGTTTTTCTCACCCGGTTATTTATGAAGTACCTGAAGGTATTACTGCAGAAACCCCGAGTCAGACAGAGATTGTTATCCGTGGTATCGATAAGCAGAAAGTTGGGCAGGTTGCTGCCGAAATTCGTGCATATCGTCCACCTGAGCCATACAAAGGCAAAGGTGTTAAGTACGCCGGTGAACATATCGTACGTAAAGAAGCCAAGAAGAAGTAAGGTGGCATAGAGATGGATAAGAAAACTAGTCGTATTCGTCGCAGCAAGCGTTCACGTAGTAAGATGCGTGAATTGCAAGCGACACGTTTATGTGTACACCGTACGCCACGTCATATTTATGCTCAGATTATCACCCCTGAAGGTGATAAAATTCTTGCTTCAGCATCGACTGTTGAGAAAGAACTGCGTGATGGCGATAGCTTCACCGGTAATGTAACTTCAGCAGCAGCGGTGGGTAAGCTGATTGCTGAACGAGCTCGTGAAAAAGGTGTTGAGTCTGTAGCATTTGATCGCTCAGGTTTTAAGTATCATGGTCGTATCAAAGCGCTGGCTGATGCCGCGCGTGAAGCTGGCCTGCAATTTTAAGGGTACAATCTAATGGCAAAGCCAGATAACAACGCAGCAGCGGCTGATGGTTTACAAGAAAAATTAGTTCACGTTAACCGTGTTTCAAAAGTGGTTAAGGGCGGACGAATTTTTAGTTTTACGGCACTGACTGTAGTTGGTGATGGGAATGGCCGTGTGGGCTTCGGATATGGTAAGGCGCGTGAAGTGCCTGCTGCTATTCAGAAAGCAATGGAGCAGGCCAGAAAGAATATGATCACCGTGCATTTAGTTAATGGTACTTTGCAGTATCCTATTAACCACTCTATTGGTGCCGCTTCTGTTTTCATGAAGCCTGCCTCAGAAGGTACGGGTGTTATCGCTGGTGGAGCGATGCGTGCTGTATTGGAAGTGGTTGGTGTGCGTGACGTACTATCTAAGTGCGTTGGTACACGTAACCCGGGCAATGTTGTTCGTACAACGATTGCTGGTCTGGCTTCTATGCAGAATCCTGAGATGATTGCAGCGAAACGCGGCAAAACAGTCGAAGAAATTAAGGGGTAAGTCATGTCTGATGCCAAACAAGTTAAATTGACTCTGGTACGCAGCTTGAATGGAAGACTCCAAAGCCATAAAGCATGTGCTGCTGGCCTGGGTATCCGTAAGATGCATAACTCGGTTACTGTTATTGATACGCCCGAAAATCGTGGCATGATCAATAAAATTTCTTACATGCTGAAAGTTGAGGAAGCCTGAGATGAAACTGAATACATTGCAGCCAGCTAAAGGCAGCCGCAAATTACGTACCCGTGTTGGTCGTGGTATCGGTTCTGGTCTGGGTAAAACTGCTGGTCGCGGTCATAAAGGCCAGAAATCACGTTCAGGTGGCCTGCCTAAAATTGGTTTTGAGGGCGGTCAGATGCCTTTGCAACGTCGTTTACCTAAAGTAGGTTTTACTTCGCGCATTGGTCGCCGTACAGCTGAAGTTCGTTTAAGTGAGCTGGCTAAAGTAGAAGGCGATATTATTTCGCTGGAAACGTTAAAAGCCGCTAACGTTATCGGTGCTCGCACCCTGCAAGCTAAGATCATGCTTTCTGGTTCAGTTGATAAGTCAGTGACTGTCCAGGGTATTGGTACCACAAAAGGTGCTAAAGAAGCGATCGAAGCTGCAGGCGGCAAGATCGAGGAATAATAAATACCCATGGCTAAAACTCCTGCTTCAGCAGCCTCTCTCGGAGGACTGGGAAACATGGTTGAAGTCCGTCAACGCTTATTGTTCGTGTTGATGGCTTTGGTCGTTTATCGTATTGGTACGTTTATTCCGGTTCCCGGCATAAACCCTGAAGCGATGTCACAATTATTTAGTGATAATAGTGGCACTATTCTGGGCGTATTTAATATGTTTTCTGGTGGTGCTCTGGAGCGTTTCAGTGTTTTTGCTCTGGGTATCATGCCTTATATTTCTGCATCGATTATTATGCAGCTGATGGCAACAGTTGTCCCTACATTGGAACAACTGAAAAAAGAAGGCGAATCAGGTCGTCGAAAAATTACGCAATATACCCGTTACGGGACTGTCGTGCTGGCCCTGTTTCAGGGTGTTGGTATTTCTGTTGCTTTAGGTGGACAGGGTGTTGCGATTAATCCTGGTGTTGGTTTTATACTAACAACAGTTATTACCTTGGTAACAGGTACATTGTTTCTGATGTGGCTGGGTGAGCAAATTACTGAACGTGGTATTGGTAATGGTATTTCACTGATTATCTTTGCAGGTATTGTTGCAGGCTTGCCAGCCGCAGTAGGTGGCACTTTAGAATTAGCAAACACCGGTGAATTGTCACCTGCCTTTGTTATTCTATTGTTAGCTTTGGTGGTTATGGTGACAGCGCTGGTTATTTTTGTTGAGCGTGCTCAACGTAGAATCACTGTCAATTACGCTAATCGCCAGCAGGGCCGTAAGGCTTATCAGGGGCAATCAAGTCACTTACCGCTGAAGCTGAATATGGCGGGTGTAATTCCCCCTATCTTTGCCTCCAGTATTATTCTGTTTCCTGCGACAGCAGGCCAGTGGTTTGGTAGTGCTGATAGTTCCGGCCTTGTTTCTCAGTTTTTTAGCATGCTACAGCCTGGTCAGCCGCTTTATGTTATTTTTTATGCGCTTGCAATTATTTTCTTCTGTTTCTTTTACACCGCGTTGGTATTTAACTCTCGTGAAACAGCAGATAACCTGAAAAAAGCAGGCGCATTTATTCCGGGCATTCGTCCGGGTGAACAAACAACCAAGTACATTGATGGTGTTATGACCCGACTGACTGCAGTCGGTGCGATCTACATCACTTTGGTTTGTCTGTTGCCTGAATTTCTGATTCTGGGATGGAACGTGCCATTTTACTTTGGTGGTACGTCGTTACTTATTATTGTTGTGGTTGTCATTGACTTCTTAGCTCAATTACAGTCGCACATGATGTCGCATCAGTACGAAGGTCTGATGAAGAAAGCAAACTTTAAGTCGCAAAAAAGCCCTGGCTCATTGCGATAGGTTGACACACAAGAGGTTGTGGTTATGAAGGTTAGAGCTTCAGTTAAAAAGATGTGCCGTAACTGTCGGATTGTCCGCAGAAAGGGTGTTGTGAGAGTGATCTGCTCTTCTGATCCGCGCCATAAACAGCGTCAGGGTTAAAACAGATTGTTTTTCTCCTCCGGGAGGAAGACCTTGAATAACCTCTGTTAAAAAGCAATTTCGGAACACTAGTTTTCGAAATTGTTTTTTTATGCAAGAGTTATTTGTTGATAAATAGTTAGGATTGCGGCATAATCGCGCGCTTTCCCGAGAATCTGGAGAAATAGTTAATGGCTCGTATTGCGGGTATTAATCTTCCTGTGAATAAACATGCAGTTATTGGTTTAACTGCCATTTATGGGATTGGACGTTCACGTTCAAAGAAAATTTGTGCAGCAGCTGGCGTTAAGCCCTCTGCAAAAATCCTTGATCTGAACGAAAGCGAACTGGAAAAAGTTCGTGCTGAAGTGGCCAAATTCATGGTCGAAGGTGATTTACGTCGTGAAGTTTCTATGAACATCAAACGTTTGATGGACATGGGTTGCTATCGTGGTATTCGCCATCGTCGTGGGTTGCCGCTTCGTGGTCAACGTACTAAGACTAATGCGCGTACGCGTAAAGGTCCTCGTCGTCCAATTCGTAAGTAATGGTTTAGCAGGAAGTAGAAGTTATGGCAAAACAGCCAAGAAAGGGTGCCAGCGCCCGGAAAAAGATTAAAAAAGTTGTTACGGACGGTGTTGCGCATATCAATGCATCTTTCAACAACACTATCGTAACAATTACAGATCGTCAGGGAAATGCTTTGGCATGGGCGACGTCTGGTGGTTCCGGTTTCCGTGGTTCACGGAAAAGCACTCCGTTTGCAGCACAGGTTGCTGCTGAGCGTGCCGGTAATGCTGCGAAAGACTATGGTCTGAAGAACCTTGATGTTGAAGTTAAGGGTCCGGGGCCGGGTCGTGAATCAGCAATTCGTGCTTTAAACAATGCGGGTTATAAAATTACCAACATTACCGATGTGACACCCATTCCTCATAATGGTTGTCGTCCACCTAAAAAGCGTCGTGTGTAACGGGAGTATCTGACAATGGCAAGATATACTGGACCAACCTGTAAACTGAGCAGACGCGAAGGTACAGACTTATTTCTCAAGAGTCGCGGTGTTTCTCTTGAGAAAAAATGCAAACTGGATAAAGTTCCTGGTGTTCATGGTGAGCGTCGTACACGTTTATCTGACTATGGTATTCAGTTGCGTGAAAAGCAAAAAGTTCGTCGTATTTACGGTGTTCTTGAAAAACAATTCCGTAATTACTTCAAAAAAGCAGCCCGCATCAAGGGTTCTACTGGTGAGAACCTGCTTAAATTGCTGGAAGGCCGTCTTGATAACGTAGTTTACCGTATGGGTTATGGCTCTACGCGTGCAGAATCGCGTCAGTTAGTTAGCCACAAAGCTATTACAGTAAACGGCCAGGTAGTCAACATTGCTTCTTATCAGGTTCAGCCTGGTGATGCAGTCGCTGTACGTGAGCGTGCTAAGAAGCAAGCTCGTATTCAGGACTCAATGAATGTTGCGGAGCAGCTGGGTTTTCCTGGCTGGGTAGAAGTCGACGCTAAGAAACTGGAAGGTACATTTAAATCTGTTCCTGATCGTTCTGATTTGCCGGCTGAAATCAATGAATCACTGATTGTGGAATTGTATTCCAAGTAATCTTTCCGATTCATAACACGATTACAGGGACTAGCATGACCTCAAAAATGATTGATTTACTAAAGCCACGTAATGTACAGGTTCAGGAGCTGGGTTTAAATACATCCAGAATCACACTTGAGCCTTTGGAACGTGGTTTTGGACACACGCTGGGTAATGCACTGCGTCGTATTCTGCTGTCTTCAATTCCGGGCAGTTCGATCACAGAGGTTCAGATTGCAGGTGTTGTACATGAATACACTTCCATGGAAGGTATTCAGGAAGATGTAGTTGAAATCCTGCTGAATCTGAAAACACTGGCTGTTCGTTTGAACGCTCGTGAAGAAACCACGCTTACACTTAAGAAAAAGGGTAAGGGTGCTGTGACTGCTGCTGATATTGAACTGGATCATGATGTGGAAATCATCAATCCGGATCATTTGATTGCGAATATTACGAAAGATGATGCTGAACTTGAAATGACCCTGACCATTACCAGTGGGCGCGGTTATCAACCTGCATCAGTGCGTCGTGGCCCGGATTCACCTGAATTACCTTTGGGTAGTTTGGTACTGGATGCCAGCTATAGCCCGATTTTACGGGTAGCCTATAATGTTGATGCCGCTCGTGTTGAGCAGCGTACTGACATGGATAAGCTAATCATTGAGATCGAAACTGATGGTTCTGTTGATGCGGAAAATGCACTGAGCCAGTCTGCTCAGATTCTGCAACAACAGCTGACAGTATTCTTTGATCTTAAGATTGAAGAGCCGGTCAAGGAAGAAGAGCAACAACCTGAAATCGAGCCTGTATTATTACGCCCGGTTGATGATCTGGAGTTGACAGTACGTTCTGCAAACTGCCTGAAAGCAGAAAACCTGTATTATATTGGTGATCTGGTTCAGCGCACAGAAACAGAACTGCTGAAAACACCTAATCTGGGTAAGAAATCACTTACTGAGATTAAAGATGTACTCGCTTCTCATGGCCTGACCCTTGGTACCAAGCTTGAGACCTGGCCACCCGTTGGACTGGATCACAAAGACAGTAAAGTAGCGTAACCCTTGGGTTAAGCTGACTCTGAAGGATTATTTAAAATGCGTCATCGTATGATTGGTCGTCAATTAAGTCGTAACAGTAGCCACCGTAAGGCATTACTGCAGAGTTTGACCAACTCTTTATTGCGTCATGAAGCTATCAAGACAACTTTGCCAAAAGCAAAAGAATTACGTCGTGTAGCTGAGCCGTTAATTACGCGTTCAAAAGTTGATTCTGTGCATAATCGCCGTATCGCTTTTGCCCGTTTACGTGATGATGAAGTGGTTGCGAAGTTATTCACTGAGCTGGGTCCGCGTTATCAGGAGCGTCCGGGTGGTTACCTGCGCATTATCAAATGTGGTCGTCGTGCCGGTGATAATGCCCCAATGGCTTATGTGTCATTGGTAGGTGGTGCAGGTGAAGCTCAGCAAGATGCAGAATAAGTTTACGCTTATCTGATGAAAGAAGCCGGTTTGTTCATTCAACCCGGCTTTTTTTATGTCTTTAATTTGTTTTATCTCATTGTAGTCCTGCTGATTCTGGTTAGACTGCTGCGCTTTATCTTTTGATATAGAGCAATACCATGCAGGAAGATTCCAAAATTGTTTCTGCTGCCAGTTCCCGTAAAGCAGCAAAAGTTTTTTACTACGGTAATATTGTATCAATGTTGATACCTTTCCCGGTTTTTATACTCTGGTTTGGTGCTTCAATGTTTGTTTATGCAATGTTTCGCCATCACCCGAACGCCAGAGTCGGGTACTATACCCAGATTGCTGCTTACCACTACTATGGCCTGGCCGGATTATTAGTTCCGGTACTGACGTTTGCTCCCGGTGATTTTTTTGTTAATTACTGGATGCATTTATGGGGTGTGTGTGCGATTGTATTGATTCCCCTGTCGATTATGCAGATCATGAAGGTCAATCGTGAACAGTGGGAAGCTGTTGAAATTAAAGAGTGAGGTTCACTGTGACTGAGTTACGCCACGACTGGCCGCTGGAAGAAATCCAGGCCCTGTTTTCATTGCCGTTTAATGATCTGATGTTTAAAGCGCATCAGGTGCATCTTGAAAATTTTAAACCTAATCAGGTGCAAATCAGTACCTTGCTGAGTATTAAAACCGGCGCTTGTCCTGAGGATTGTAGCTACTGCTCACAAAGTGC
>CACVAV010000359.1 GCA_902727945.1 uncultured Thiotrichaceae bacterium
GCCGTGTCAGTATTAGCATCCGTTGTATCTGTCGCCGGAGTGTCTGCTGTATCGCCCGCTGTTGAATCACTCTGTTCAGCGTTTGGATTGGCTGCCCTGTTCTGTGTTTTATCTGTAGCGTCACTTTCACTGCCTGATTCAGTGGTATCAGTTTTTTCGGCTACTGTATCTGTTGTATCTGTATCTTCGGCAGGTGTATCTGATGCAGTGGCATCGGCAGCTTGTTCAGGCGTCTCATCCTGTTGAGCTGTTTCGGTGTTATCCGTATCCGCCGTCGCAGTATCCGTTTTCTGATCCTGAGTGGTTGTGTCGCCGGCATCCTGGTCGGGTGCTAATTGCTCACTCTCATCAGGTGTTGCGGTGTCACTGTTACTGGCTACATTATCAGTGTTCCCGGTGCCCTCTGCTTCCTGTGCGCTGGCATCCTGCTCTGTATTATCAGTAGATTGGGCGGCAGCAGCTTGTCTGGAAGCCGCCAGCTTCTGATGTTGTGGTTCAGAGAATGATTGCCAGGTATCGCTGGCCCACTGACTCACCGCCGGAATCATGGATAGTACGACTAACAGCATGACTATCATCGAAAAACCGGCTAATTTGATGGTAGTGGGTGATACTGGTTTTTTGCTATTTGCCTGATAGCGGGGGGTTACCGGTGTGAACGATGCAATATCTTTTGGGTCAGCGCCACGCAAGGTTTCATAGTGGTTAATCAGATTGGTTGGGTCACTTTCATTCAGGCGCGCATAACTGCGCAGGTAGCCACGCACATACGGTGGATCAGGCAGATCAGCAAAATTCTCAGCTTCCAGTGCCTTAACGACTGACAAGGGCAGGCGCATTTCCTGAGCGGCATCTTCAATCGAAATGTCTGCTTCTTCACGGCATTTTTTTAGCGATCTTGCCAGTGAGCCAGGTTCAATAATCGAGTAATCAGGTTCTTCTTCAATCAGCTCCGGTTCTTCCGGTGCGACTTCTTCGATTGCTTTCGCTGCCTCTTCGGGTATATCTAAGTCTGTGTGTGGGTTTTCTAAGGCTTCGTTTACTTCACCGGCTATGTGCTGAGTGTCGTCATTGCCGGGCGCTTCGGTTGTTATTCCCTCATTATGATCAGAGGATTTAATCAGCGTTGCATCATTCTTATCAACAGACTCTGCTTCCATGTCCTGCGCTGTTGTTTTATTTGTCACACTCAACTCCGATTTTAATTTAGTTCAGCTGCTTCCTTGCTCTGCGGGAATTTGCTCAGCAAGCGATTTGCGCATTCTTCGGTCTGTTTGCCGTCGTGTAGCGCACGATTTGTTTTATAACATAATAACAGGGTTTCCGGCGTATCCGGATGGCGTTCAGTATACCGGTAAAGAAACGCTTGTGCTTTAGCATTTTCACCTCGATTATAAGATATTTCTGCCATGTGGAACAAAGCGGAAGGTGAATAGGGTTGCAGAGTCAGTGCCTTTCGCAGATATTCCTCACTGTGCGCATGATTACCTTTATTCTTTAAACAGATACCCGCGTTGCTATAGGCGAAGGCTGGCGTTGTGTACAGCGGATCGCTGGCAGCACTCATAAAAGCAGCCACCGCTTGTTGCGTATCGCCTGACTTACATAAAAAAGAGCCATAGTTGTTTAATAACTCAGGATTTTTGCCATCTTGTGCCATGGCCTTGCGAAAATAAGTACCCGCTTTAGCGTTATCACCCAGTCTTTCCTGTAACAAGGCGTAATAATGTTGTGCTTCCGGTGAATTACTGTCACTTTTTAAGGCTTTTTCTAAATACTGTTTCGCTAACCCAAGACGGTTGCGTTGCAAATAACCTGCTCCCAGCTGGGCCTGATAGCCTGCTGCTTTTTTTGGATTTTTCTTAAGTGAAGAGCCGGTCGATGTACAGCCACTGATTAATACGGCCGTCACACAAACCGCAGTCATCAGTGCGCTAGTGTTCATTTTGGTATTGCCTTCTCTATGCGGGCAAAATGGATTTCTCTGCGGCTCCGGTCATTTACTTCCCCAGCTAACTGACCACAGGCTGCATCAATATCATCGCCTCGTGTTTTTCTTGTCATGACAGTATAACCGGCATTTATGAGGATGTCGCGAAAACGGTAAATACGGTTGTTGCTGGAGCGCTTGTAGCGGGTATCCGGAAATGGATTGAACGGTATCAGATTGATTTTTGAAGGAATTCCTCTGAGCAGTTCGGCCAGTTCATGCGCATGCTCATCTTTGTCATTAACGCCATCAAGCATCACGTATTCCCAGGTGATGTGTTTGCGCTGAGTCGATTTTTTGTCCAGAAAACGCCGGCACTCATCCAGTAATTTAGCGATAGGGTACTTGCGGTTAACCGGAACCAGTTGGTCACGCAGCGCATCGTTGGGTGCATGTAAGGAAACGGCTAATGAGACATCTAATCTATCACCCAACTTATCTAATGCGGGCAATACACCGGAAGTACTCACGGTGACACGACGGCGACTGAGTCCGTAAGCATTGTCATCCATCATCAGTTGCAGGGCAGATACAACGGGTTCAAAATTCAGCAGTGGCTCACCCATGCCCATCATCACCACATTGGTCACTACACGCGGGCCTTTGGGGTCACTTTGCAGGGTGCGTTTGGCTATCCATAACTGACCAATAATTTCCGCGACGGTCAGGTTACGGTTGAAACCCTGACGTGCTGTTGAACAAAAAGTACAGTCCAGTGCGCAGCCTACCTGCGAGGAAATACACAAGGTGCCACGGTCATCTTCCGGGATATAGACCATTTCGATGGCATTACCACCCTCCAGTCGCAATGCCCATTTATGCGTGCCATCAGCAGAACTTTGCTCCATGACAATTTCAGGTGCTTTGATCTCAGCATGTTCCTGAAGAAATAAACGCAAGTCCTTGCTGAGGTTGGTCATCTGACCGACATCAT
>CACVAV010000360.1 GCA_902727945.1 uncultured Thiotrichaceae bacterium
ATGGTAGGATTGGTGATGCTTGTCTGCTGGATGACGATCCGCAGACTCCGGCTTGTGGTGATAATCCATATCCGATTGCTCATGCCTTATTGGCCTCCAATATTATGAATGAGTACTTCCTTGATCCAACTGATGGTTACGATGGTCACACCGATTGGGTTGTAACATTCCCGATGAAAAAATTAGGTGTGTTTAATCAAGAGGACGTTATTCAATTAGCTAAAGTCAAACTGAGAGATAAGGATGGGCGGATAACAGGCGGTGAAGTATGTGCTGACGGGGACGGGTATTATAAGATAACAGGTGAAAGTTACTCTCAAGAAAGCGCATATTATGATGCGAGCGGTGAGCAGTATGCAGTAGATGATAATCTGTATAAAGGTGAGTTAGGTGATGACTGTAAGTTGTATGGTGACGTCCAGGTTGTTTTCGGTGAAGAGATTTTTGACCGTGAAGAAGGCCGTGTGAAGGATGCTAATTTTTCACCATACAGCGCTTTCCCACGTATTTTAGAGCGTGAAGTTAATGTATTGACATTCATCAGTAATGATCCTTCCTACGATGATTCACGCACTTTACTGTCCAGTGATCACACTTTACCATCAGGTAAGGTACATGCTGATTTAGGTGGGCTGGATGCGGATGACTTCGTGGTAACTGATGCATTTGTTAGTGGTTGGGCGCGTATGAGTTTCCCTGACCGTTATAGACTGTCTGCTGACTGGATTAATTACATTGATGCGTATGGTGCATCGGTGGATCAGTATGATGCAAGCAGCTTCATCTACAGGGGCGTACCGGTTGCTGGCTTTGCTGCCATCGAAGGTAACGTTAGCCAGAATGCAAATGCACGTTTTGGTGATGCAATCCCACATAAGGTTCAGCGTTAATACAGTCTATATTGTTTAACATCTGAATAGTGATAAAAGGCTGGCTGAGTTTATAACTTGGCCAGTTTTCATTTGAGGTATTCAGAATATAAATCATAAGGGGCTGACATGGATTATCAGGGCATCAGAAACGCTACGGCGTTGGGTATGCATCTGTTTAGTTTTGACCTGAAGGAGCGTTATGCCGGTACTTTTTTGGGAATGCTCTGGTTAGTGATTCACCCTCTTTTCATGTTGTTGATCTATGCCTTCATCTTTGGTGAAGTGCTGCAGCTCCGTTCCGGGGCATCTCATTCCACTCCACAGTTCGCACTGTATTTGTTTACCGGTTTGCTGGCATTTAATGCTGTTAGTGAAGTATTGGTGCGTGCACCGTCATTGTTGAATGATCGGCGTGATTTATTATTAAACACCCCATTGCCGGTTTGGTTATTGCCACTATTGCCGGTGGCTGTTTCAGTGGTATTGGAAGTGCTGGCTTTATTGGTGTTGCTGGTGGCGTTGAGTGTACAAAATGAACTGAAAATCTCAGGTGTTTTTTTCTACTTTTATTTTTTAATTATCCGCATTATTTTTTCACTGGCGGGTGCTTATGTTATAGCAGTGCTCGGTGTTTTTGTCCGTGATCTGCGCCAGTTAATGCCGGTTTTAATGACAGTGCTACTTTTTGTTTCACCTATACTTTATCCGCCGGAAGTTATTCCTGAGCAATTTTTATTTTTCTATGATTGGAACTTATTGGGGCAGTTAGTTCAGGGTTACAGAGAAGCATTGCTGGACGGTATCATTAACTGGGGACGTTTTTCAGTACTGTTTCTTATTTCAATTAGCTGTTTGTCCTTAGCGATTTGGTTGTTTCGTAGCTTGATGCCGCGTGCAAGGTATGTGTTGTGAGTGGTGGCATTCGGGTGCATCAGGCGAGTTTGGGTTACCGGCGTTATGCTAAACCCCAGGATGCTTTACTGGAATGGGTGCTACGTAAGCCCAGACATCAACAATTTTATGCACTGAAAGACGTGAATTTCACGTTAGAACAAGGCGCTTCGCTGGGTATTGTGGGCGATAATGGTGCCGGAAAAAGTACTTTATTACGTATGTTGGCGGGTAATCTGCAGCCCACTGAGGGAAGTTGTGAGGTTCATGGTCGGCGTGCAGCACTACTGGAATTAGGCAGTGGATTACAACCGGAATTTTCCGGGCTGGAGAATATCCGCATCGGATTAGCATTGCGCGGGCTGGATGCACAGGCTATCGAGGGTTGTGTGCCTAAGGTACTGGCTTTCGCTGAGTTAGGTGATTTTGTCGCACAGCCTGTAAAAACTTATTCCAGCGGCATGGTAGTCAGGTTGGTGTTTGCAGTGGCTTCGGTGATTGAGCCTGATGTGTTGATTGTGGATGAAGCCTTGTCAGTGGGTGATCAGTATTTCCAGAAAAAATCCCTGGATCGGATGCGCGAAATTCTGGCGGGTGGGGCAACCCTGGTATTTTGTTCACACAATTTATACCAGGTGCGCGAGCTTTGTCAGCAGGCTGTATGGTTGGAGCAAGGCCAGGTAAAAATGTTCGGTGATGCGCAAATGGTTGTTGATGCTTACCAGGATGCGGTGCGGGCACGCCATGCGCCGGAGGCGGCCAATGTTGAACTGGCTGTAAAAGGCAGTGCAGCAAAAAGCGGCCCGTTATTGAAAGACGTATTTTTATCAGGTGAACAGGGACAAGCGGAAGGCTTACCGCGATTCATGACTTATCAGCGTTTCATGGTGAGGGTTGCATTGGATGCTGCTGGTATCAATATCAGCGATATTCATGTCGGTATTGTTATCCGGCGCAATGATGATGTGCAGTGTTATGGCATTAGTACATTGCATGATGGTGTGGCTTTAGTGGCGAGCCGGAATCAAGCCGGGGTTAGTTTTGTTATTGATAGCCTGCCACTGCTGGCCGGTGAATATTGCCTGGAGGTCTGGTTGATTGATGGCAGTGGTGTGCATGTTTATGACGCGCGTGAGCGTTGTTGTCATTTTCGGGTGCAGC
>CACVAV010000361.1 GCA_902727945.1 uncultured Thiotrichaceae bacterium
GCCTGAGGTTGTGGCGGGTTAATCGGCGCTGCATTATTCGCACTGTTCGGCGTGATCGTGAACGTAAAGACGGTTGGCTCACCCGGTACCACCTTAATACGCTCCTGTCCGCGCATTTCCTCATAGCTAATGTCCACCAACACATCCTGTGGTGCCATACTAACTTCAGTAACCGAGACATTATTAGCCGCTTTTAAGCGCTGACCATTCAAAGTCGACACCATAAAATTCACTTTCAACGGTTGACCATTTATTCCGGATACCGCCAGCAACTGTAATACACCACGCTGCGCCGGTACTTCTACCTGTTGCTGCGGTGGCGGTTGATTCTGGTTCTGTGCAGGCTGCACCGTATTACGCGGGAATTCATTCACATTGAAGGTGACGTTGCTGGCCTTACCCTGTGTAATATTGATCTGTTTATTAAGCCGTGCCCCTTCATAAATCGCAGTAACATCATAGCGTCCGGGCTTTAATTTGACTTCAGCATCGGAAACGCCACGCATGCGGTTAACCCGTTTGCCGCTCGCATCACGGATAACAAAACGTCCCTTATTTTTTACATCCGGTGCACGAAAAGCCATAACCAACGTGCCTTCAGCAGGTGGCTGGGGTTTAACCGGCGCTGTTGATGCAGGGGATTGCATAGCAAATACCTGATTCACATTACCATTAGCCTGAATACCAATATTGCGCACAATATCTACTTTACCCTGCGCTTTCACCGTCACCCGGTAGGTTCCCGGGTTCAGAATAAAATCTGCCGCCTCAGCATAATTCTTTTTTGCAATGTGCTGGCCGTTTGGCAATTGCACATAGATATTGGATTTCAGCGGCGCTTTGCTGGTAGCTGCCTGCACAACTACTGATAATTTACCGGTATTGGCAGGTTGTTGCTGTTGTGTTGTTGTCTGCTGAGTCGTTTGGGTAGGCTGCTGTGCTGCCTGTTGCACTGTTTGAGTGGTTTGGGTGGGCTGGACAGGTGCGGAAGACGGCAGTGTAAAGTTTTCAGTCACAAATTCTCCGGTCGTAATCTTGACCATTCGCGCACTTTTCTTATCACGCGCAATCACGGTGACTTCATAAATACCCGGTGATAAATCAAAACTGGCAGTGTCCGAATCATTGATATTTGCCACCACCTGATCCTGAGCATCCCGAATAATAAACTGCCCCTTGACCTGAGTTTCCGGTGAAGCAGGGTCACTCAACTTCAACTGCAGACCACCGTACTCATCAATAAGCTGCATATCCAGCTTCTGTTCTGCTGTTGTTGACTGCGTGACCTGCTCAGAGGGTTGCTGCGCTGTAGTCCGGGTGGCTACATTATCCTGTGCCGCAACCTGCGGCGTCACCGCCTGATCCTGTTGTGCAGGAGCGGGTGCCTGATCCGCAGGGGTCAACTGAGTGGTATCAGTATCAGCCGCTATGGGTGTCGCCTGGTCAGCCAGTGTCTGGCTGGCATCATTAATCTGAGTAACAGGGGGCGTCTGTGCAGGCTGTTCCGGTTGTTGCTGAACCTGTTGATTTCCACCGGCTTGCTTATCATCAATAAGACTCTTCACACCAATGAAAGCAAATACAGCCATCAGCCCAAGCACTGCTCCGGCTAATAGTAATTTCAACCCGTTACCCATGACTACTCCTTAAATCCAAATATTCAGGTATTATAATACCTGAATTGAACAATGACTCCATAAATTAAAGGATCGCAGATGCGACCCTTTAATAAAACCAGCTGGTGCTAACAAATTGGACTAACCTAAATACCCTCTCTGTATAGCATTCTGTAATTCCTCAATCACATTATTGTCCGGCACCTCTGGTGCTATGCTCTGTGCCTGTGGTGACGCCTGTGGCACCGCAACACTTCTTTGCATGCGCATCATCTGAGCCGGTTCATCAGCAACGTTCTGATGGGCATTAGACGCAACCATCACATCATCCTGCACATTCACAATATCAGTATTACGCTTGATAATATCCGATAAACTCAGGTTATTCAGTTGCTGCAAATCCTGCCCCGAATACTGGTTTTCATACCAGAAGCGGTCACCATCGCGTAGTGACTGAAATTGTGTAGTCATAATATTCGTTGCTGTCTCTCCCATTAGCGAATCGCCAACATGATTCTCGGCCAGACCAGCCACCCACAGATCAACATCATCAGGGCTGTCATAAACCTGCGCCAGTTTCTCGCCGACACCCTCCTGCCAGATCGGATCATCAAAGCTCTCAATACGGCTTAAGCCTAATTCCTCACGTGCATCGTTATAACCCGGCAAAGCATGATCACGGCCACGCTGAATATTCAACGACACCAGATCCAGCCCACCCGCTCCCGGAGGACCAAACAGGAAGTTACGCACATCATCAACCACTTGCGTATCAACAGCCTGAGCCGTTTGAGAAGCAGCACCTCTCAAAATGGAATCAACGCCACCTTCTGCGACCTTCTCAGGCTGGAAAAACGCGTCCTTAAGCGCTAAATTACCCTCAGGAATTTCATTGCCGTCCTCATCCAGTCTTAACAAGTTGGGTGACAACATGGAATGTCCGAAGCGGTATGCGGCTGAAGAGAATTCTGAATTCATCTGAGGATCCTGGTCCGGGTTGTAGCCCTGATATTGCCCCAGCGCATCATCACCTAAAAGATTCGGCAAAAATTCATTATAGGTAATCGCCTGCATCTCAGCCACGACCTGCTGGCGGGCTTCCTGATAAACTTTTTCATCACTCCACTCCGGATTGCCTGCACTCAGAGAATCAGCAATTTGGTTATGCTCACGCACCCAGATAGTATGCATAGAAGTCAGCGCAACATTTTCATTAGCTCTGATGTCACCAGCCTGATATTGACCACTGTCATCTTTGGGCAACAGGTTGTTCTCATCAACCTTCATTCTGCCGCCTTCAAAACTACGCAGGTTATCAGCAGTTTCCTGATCCGAACCATACACATTAGAGCCATCAATAAAGGCCGTAATGTCATTGATCTGCGTCTTTTGCCCGGATGCATCTATAACAGAATCACTACGGGTGAAGCCAATCGTTGCTGTACCTGTGCCTGCCGGATCGAAGTACGGATCACCGGCAGGAACCGCTATATCAGCTCTGGCATCGGGATCGTGCCCCTCGATGAGGGTAATATCATGATCCAGAAACTGTCCCCACACCCAGAACATATCACTTAAACCTTTATGATTTTCAGTGTCGCCCTGTTGATCCGAAACAACATTACTGATCGCACGCGGACTGGGTAAATTAACTTCCGTAGAACCACCCGGCTCACGGGTTGCATCCGGTGAAGTCAGTTTATTCACCGGTTGTTCCGCAGCACCCCGCTCCGGACAGGCTTTATTATTACCGCTGCCATCGGTGGAACGGTATTCATCACCATTATCCTGATTGAGTAACTCTGCTAATAATAATTGTACCAGTTGAATAATTAACGAAAGCAGCAAATTCAGTGAATTACCGCCTCCCGAAAAATTAAACTGCTGGCCAAAATGACTGGCAGGGTTACTCTGGTTCCCTCTCTCCACTGAGTGCTGCTGGCGTACAGCAGCACTTGTGGAACTACTAATATGATTATTCATTTTTTCCTTCCCTGAATAGTATCTCAAAACACTTGGATACCATCCTCATCAAACAAGGCCAAAACAACAATCACTCAGAAACCAAACGTCTTTATTTTTTAGACAAATGGAAAATACGCTTAAACTACCACAGATTGATGGATATTCGAGGCCACCATGACATTATCCTGAATATTCTGCACATCTGTATTCCGCTGAATAATATCTGACAAGCTCAGATTATTTAAGTCGGCTAATTCCTGCCCGGAGAACTGATTCTGATAGAATAAACGATCGCCGTCACGCAGATTTTCAAACTGCTCTTTCATAATCTGAGTGGATGTTTCACCGACCATTGAATCACCCACATGCTTCTCTGCCAGCCCGGCGACCCACAAATCCACGTCATCAGGGCTATCATAAACCTGAGCCAGCTTTGCACCCACACCGTCTTGCCAGATAGGATCATCAAAACTCTCAACACGGCTCAGGCCCATTTGTTCACGGGCATCGTTATAGCCCGGCAGCTCATGGTCTCGACCACGCTGAATATTCAATGAAACCAAATCCAGGCCACCCGCTCCCGGAGGGCCAAACAAAAAGTTACGCAAGTCATCAATCACCTGATTATCAACCGCCTGCGCTGTTTGCGAAGAAGCACCGCGTAAAATCGGATCAATACCCGCTTCCGTCACACTTTCCGGCTGAAAAAAGGCATCACGCAATTCCAGGTTACCTTCAGCAATCTCCTCACCACCCTCATCTAAGCGCAACAAAGTCGGAGAAATCATCGAGTGGCCAAAACGATAAGCCGCTGTAGCAAAAGAGCTGCTAATATTCGGATTAACCTCTGCATCATAACCATCGTATTCCGACAGTGTGTCATCACCGAGCAGCAGCGGCAGAAATTCATTATAGGTGACCGCCTGCATTTCAGCCGTGACTATACGACGGGCATCCTGATAAATTTCTTCATCACTTAAAGCAGGATTTTCCTGCACCAACTCATCGGCTACCCGGTTATGCTCACGCACCCACAGTGTGTGCATTGATGTCAGCCCCGCATTTTCATTAGCGCGGACATCGCCGGACATATAATGACCATCATCATTCTTCGGCATCATGCCCGATTCATTAACCGTCAGTTTGCCACCCGAAAAGTCACGTAAACGATCCGATGTCTCCTGATCAGAGCCATAAATATTTGAACCATCAATAAACGAGGTGATGTGATTGACCTGTTGATTTTGCCCGTCATCACCTACTACCGTCTCACTGCGGGTAAAACCCATTTCAGCCGTTCCGGTGTTGAACGGATCAAACCAAGGGTCTCCCTGTGGTACAGCAATATTGGCTGTATCACCATGAGATTCACCCGACAAGGTAATATCATGATCCAGGAATTGTCCCCACAACCAGAACATATCACTCAGGCCTTTACGGTTTTCTGTCGATTCGGTCTGAGCAGAAACTGCATTACTGATCTCACGGGCGCTGCTAAGGTTTACTTCAGTTGACCCACCGATGCCGCGCGTTGTATCTGACTCCAGCACACGCTCATAATTCTGACCGGTTGAACCCAGCCCGGTATTTTGCTTATTATTGCCCTGACCATCTATCGAATAATTTTCCGGTGCCTGCTCAGGTGTTTCATTAGTTTCATTACCACCCTGCTCATTACCACCCGGTAACTGTGATAGCTGGGACAACAACAACTGGATCAACTGGATAATTAACTGAAGCACCACCGTATTACCAAATACGGTACTATTCAGTGAATTACCACCAAAAGAAAAACTACCGAATGAGCCTTGGTTATGTGCACCACCACTTTTTTCGAGCACTGGTGTATCCTGATTCAGCCTGCTTTGGGGCTGGGTGTGGCGCGGTGCATTTTGAATGAAATTAGTAGACATTGTGTCATCCCCATTAAATTTCTTAATTTAAGTTTTTAGTTAAGAGATAATCAGCGAAAATGATCGGCACCACAACATTGGGCACATTAAGCGCATTCCTTTTGTCGATAAAAGGAATGAATGGCATAACCACACCATTTAAAGGGCAATTCCATTACATCAGGTAATTGTCAACGCCCGGTAAGATAGTCCTTGCTACCAGGCATTAACCAGCAGACGCAGCTACTACTGCCATAGGGATATTTGAATGCCCTAGTGCCTTATTTTCATTAATTTTTTTAATTAGCGTCGGCGCATCCAGCCCACATTCAAGCAACTGCTCCTCACGTTGTGCATGTTCCACATAACGATCAGGAATACCAAAATTCATCACAGAAACGTCAAGCTGCTCCGACAATAAAAACTCATTGACTGCACTTCCCGCCCCACCCAGCACAGCGTTATCTTCCAGCGTAACCAACAGCTCACACTGCTCAGCCATCTGGCGCAGCAAAGCATGATCTAATGGCTTAATAAAGCGCATATTGACTAAAGTGGCATCGAATTCATCCGCCACCTCCTGTGCTTCAGCCAACAAAGAACCAAACAATAAAACCGCCATGCCAGAGTGACCTTCACGCAGTATGTCTGCACAACCCAGTGGAATTACTGCCATTTCCGCTACCGGCAACACACCGGTTCCTTTACCACGCGGATAGCGCACAGCAGTCGGGCAATCCAGTTGAAAGGCGGTATACAACATCTGGCGACACTCATCCTCATGAGCCGGAGCCATGACTACCATATTGGGAATACAACGCAGGTAAGAAAGATCATAATTACCGGAATGCGTCGGGCCGTCAGCACCCACCAAACCAGCGCGATCTATGGCAAAAACCACCGGTAAGTTCTGGATAGCAATATCATGAATCAGCTGATCATAAGCCCGCTGTAAAAAAGTCGAGTAAATCGCCACCACCGGCTTCAAACCTTCACAGGCCATGCCCGCTGCCACTGTTAACGCGTGCTGCTCGGCAATCGCCACATCAAAATAACGTTCAGGATAAGCCTGTGAGAACGCTACCAGCCCGGAACCTTCACGCATCGCCGGTGTAATACCCACTAAACGCTCATCCATGGCTGCCATATCACACAGCCACTGACCAAATACGTGAGTATAAGTAGGTGTTGATTTTTTACCACTGGACACCAGGCCGGTATTCAGATTAAACGGCGAAACACCGTGATACATACACGGATCATCCTCCGCCAGCTCATAGCCTTTGCCTTTCTGAGTCACGACGTGCAGCATACGCGGGCCTTTAATCTGAGACAGATTATTAAGCACGCTCACCATTTCCTCCACATCATGACCATCAATCGGGCCAAAATAGTGAAAGCCCATTTCCTCAAACAAGGTACCGGGTAATACCATGCCTTTCATATGCTCTTCAGTCAGCTTAGCGAATTTAGACAATGACTTACTGCTGGATAACACTTTCTTGCCGCCTTCACGCATGCTGGAATACATGCGCCCGGACAACAAGCGAGTCAGGTATTTATGCAAAGCACCCACATTGGGTGAAATCGACATTTCATTATCATTCAGCACGACCAGCAGGTTCGCATCCAAATCACCGGCATGGTTGAGTGCCTCATAGGCCATACCCGCCGTCAGCGCACCGTCACCAATGACGGAAATCGCCTGATAATCTTCCTGCTTGTGACGAGCGGCCAGCGCCATGCCCAGCGCGGCACTAATCGAAGTACTGGAGTGCCCGACACCAAAGGTATCGTATTCACTTTCTGCACGTTTCGGAAAACCGGCCAGACCATCCTTTTGGCGGATGGTGTGTAATTCATCACGACGGCCACTGAGAATTTTATGCGTGTAGGCCTGATGCCCGACATCCCAGACTAATTTATCTTTGGGTGTATTAAATACATAATGCAGCGCGACGGTTAGCTCAACTGTGCCCAGATTAGAAGAAAAATGACCACCATTACTAGAAACACTGCTGAGTAGAAAATCACGGATCTCATCACACAGCGCAGGCAATGCTTCAGCATCCAGCTCCCGTAAATCTTTGGGTGATTGAATAGTGTCAAGCATCTGAACCTCCGGTCGCTCATTCATCAGAATAAATACGCGTACACTGCAATATTAGTAAGTTATTTTATATCAAGTATGAATCGCTAATCATGCAATACAACTTGTTTGCCCGCTAATGCAAACGCTTGACAGTAAATTCGGCAATTTCTAACAACAAATCAGCATTCATTCCATCCAATGCACGAACCGCTTCATCATGCAGAGTGTGTAATTTTTTCTTTGCAGCCGCAATACCTATTATTGATGGGTAGGTTGGCTTTCCGGCAGCAGCATCTGCACCATTCATCTTACCCAGCGTATCAGTATCACCCTCTACATCAAGAATATCATCCTGCACCTGAAATGCCAGACCGATACACTTTGCGTAATGATCCAGCTTTGCCAACTGACTTTCATCAAGACGGGTTGAACAGTATGCCGCCAATAAAACACTACAGCGAATCAGAGCGCCGGTTTTGTGGATATGCATATTTTCCAGCTCAATCTCTGTCAGCGAATGTCCCACCGCATCCAGATCAATCGCCTGCCCGCCAACCATGCCCCGTGAACCGGCAGCCCGCCCCAGTTGTTGTACCATACGCAAACGCTGGACAGCTGGTACGTCCAGCTCAGTGGCCGAGGCTAGCAGCTGAAAAGCCTGAGCTTGCAGTGCATCGCCCACCAGAATAGCAGTGGCTTCATCAAACTGACGGTGACAGGAAGGTTTACCCCGACGTAAATCATCATCATCCATCGCGGGTAAATCATCATGCACCAACGAGTAAGCATGAATCATTTCGACAGACACGGCGGGAATGTCTAATACCTCAGGCGCAACACCCAATGCTTCACCGGTAGCATATACCAGCAAAGGCCGGACACGCTTACCACCCTCCAACACAGAATAACGCATGGCATCATGTAATCGTACCGGCATCACATTAGCGGCGGGTAAGACACGCTCCAGCGTGGCATCAACACGTTGCTGATAGGTACGCAATGACTCACTGATACCACTCACTCAGCATCCCCGTCGATAAAGTCTTTCTCTTCACCATCAGCGGTCAGCAGTTTAACCCGGTGCTCGGCTGCTTTAAGCTGATCCTGACACAAACGGGTCAATTGTACGCCACGCTCAAATTCACGCAAAGAATCTTCCAGTGACAGTTCACCACCTTCCATACGCTGCACCAAAGATTCCAGCTCAGCGATAGCACTTTCAAAATCCGGCGGCTGCTCAGACTCCGACTTTACTGCTGTCTCAGGTTTTTTAGGGTTTTTAGTGCTCACTCGGTTGTCTGTTCCGGACGGATAGCATTATATTGCTCCATCTGCTCTGCAGTCGCTTTAGTCTGATACTGATCTTTGAAATCGTTATAACTCATGCCATAGATAACTTCACGCGCCTGGTCATAGTCCATGGCTTTATCGCGCTCATTGGCAGCCCCCATGTACCACTTGGACATACAATTCCGGCAAAAACCAGCCAGGTTCATCAGGTCAATATTCTGCACATCAGTACGTTTTTGAAAATGCGCCACCATTTTACGCCATGCTGCGGCTTCAATCTCAATGCGGGTCTGCTCATCCATTATTAAAACTCCTCGGTATTTTAATCTTAATATGCTATTGATTTAAAGTGGCTTAAAATGCGCATAATTTCAGACGAAACGGTACGTTATCAGCAGCCTGCTTCCCGCGATCAGCTAATAAGTCCATCTCAACAAAACGTAATGAGAAACGTTGTTTACCCGCACTGATTTCGGGATACAAACCTGCATTATCAGGCAGTATAACCTGTAGCAACTGATAAGGTGCTTTTAGTGAAAGCTGAAAAAAACCAGCCTTGGCCACATGCTCGTTTCCATCACAATAATTGCGCACCAAACTCAATAAGTAGCTGGCCGCATCGGCTGTCTGCATATAGGGGCCGCTCCAGCGCTGCAAATCTGCTTTACAGGCCGACACCTCTTTTTCCAGCCAGAAGTTCAATAACGAAATGTCAAAGCCATTAATGCCGCCCGGCAATGAAGCTCTTTGGCGCAGACTGCTGAAAAACGTGTGCGAACGTAGATGCTGACCCAATGGGCCGCGCAACTGATAAAGAAGGTTACTGTGATCGGTGAGTTTTTCGAGCGCCGTATCCTGCTCACCCGTTTCAGCAATGACCCGTCTGACAGACTGACTGGTACGGTCAATTTCTTTAATAACATCGCTTTTTAAGTCAATACGCGCAGAAAGATTATAAAGTTCGAGCAGAAGTGTCAGAGCTGATAAAACATCGGTACGGCTATCGGAAGCCAGATGGTGACGAAACCGTTTGGCTAATAATTCCAACCGCAAAAAAAGACGTATTTTTTCATGGAGCGGCTGTTCATAAATTATCATTTGGCAAGACTCTATACATTATATTCCGGCAACACACCTAGCGGACAGCCGACCCGGCAAGTTTCAGAAACGCTTGGTGCAGCCGGTCTATTTGTTGATGCAAGTGCACCAGCGTATCACTGTTATCCAACACATGTGTTGCACTTTGTTGACGCTCACCCCGGGAGGCCTGAGCTTTCATTATACCCTTTATCAGGGCAATATCGCTACCATCACGCTGTTGTACGCGCTTAATCTGTTGTTCCGGCAAGCAATCCACCACCAACACGGCATCAAACAGGCTTTGATAAGCTTTTTCTATGAGCAGAGGAATGTCCACAATCAGATAGTCAGTGACATGGGGTTCCGCCATTGCCTGTATAATTCGTTGACGAATTAACGGATGGGTAATAGCTTCAAGCCGGTCTTTTGACTCCGGTTCAGTGAATATCTGCTCCCGCATCCAACTTCGGTTGAGTGCTCCCGACTCATCCAATGCTGATTCACCGAATTCCTGCTTAATCTGTTGTAAGGCTGGCTGTCCTGCCTGAACAATCTGACGTGCAATCTGGTCAGCATCCAGCACTTTGATACCCAGCGACTGAAAATACCGGACAGCGCTACTCTTGCCGCTTCCGATTCCACCCGTCAGACCTACCTTAAACATGAAAATTCCAACGACAAAAGGCCGGTTTGAGAACAAACCGGCCTTTAAATTTTACCAGCACACACACATTAGCGTGTCAGAGCGCACGTATATGGGCGTTCAACCGGCTCTTATGTCGCGCAGCTTTATTCTTGTGAATAATGCCCTTGTCGGCAACAGAGTCGATCACTGGTACAGCAGCCTGATAAGCAGTTGTAGCGGCTTCACGATCACCCGCTTCAATTGCATTCAGAACGCCTTTAATGTGAGTGCGCAAACGTGAACGCAAATTCTTGTTATGCATACGGCGCTTGGCTGATTGGCGAACGCGCTTTCTGGCAGATTTAATGTTAGGCAAGGGTATTCTCCGCTAAGCCGATCTAAAACTAAGGCGCGTATTATGCCGACATTCAGGAGCCGCTTCAATACTTTAGTTTCGGCAAATTAAAAAAACATTCTATCAAAGTGTATTTTTTCTTCAAACACACCCTGAATACTAATTTATCTGGTTGCAATTACTGTGAAAGTCGCAGGCTTTCATGCTTGCGGGGTGTAGCGCTACATGGCCACTACTTGATGTGGTTCAGGATACCATCCAGCTCATCCAGACTATTATATTCGATAACCATACGCCCACGGCCTTTCTGATTATAACGAATAGCCACTTTCGCCCCCAACTGATCACTCAGCTCCCGCTCCAGTCGCTGCACATCAGGCGACGCTGCCGGTATGATTTTTTTAACCACACCTGCCAATAGATTTTTTACCAAACGCTCAGTATCACGCACCGACAGCTGCCGCTTCACCACTTTCTGCGCTGCCTGCAACTGAATCAGTTCATTCGTCAGCGGTAACAATGCACGCGCATGTCCCATCTCTAATTCACGCAGCTCCAGCATCGTTTTAACTTCCGGAATCAATTCCAGCAGACGCAGCAGATTGGAGACCGAAGCACGCGAACGCCCGACCGCCTCAGCAGTTTGCTGATGTGTCAGGCCAAATTCATCAATCAGACGGCGCAAGCCAGTGGCTTCTTCCAGTGCGTTAAGGTCTTCACGCTGAATATTTTCAATCAGCGACATCGCCGCTGCCGCCTGATCCGGTATATCGCGTACTACCGCTGGAATTTCATGCATACCGGATAGCTGAGCCGCTCGCCAACGGCGTTCACCGGCAATCAACTCATACTCACCTCCGGTAATACGGCGCACAACCACAGGTTGCACCATGCCCTGAGCTTTAATCGAGTCAGCCAGCTCCTGCAAAGCCTGAGGCTCAATGCGCATGCGAGGCTGATACTCACCCGGTTTAATTTTTTCCACGGGAATTTTTTTCAGCAGAATCTCATCAGGTTGCCGGGCAGCCTGTTTCGCCGAACTCAGTAAAACATCTAATCCACGCCCTAAGCCCGGCTTCTTTACCATACAGCCTCTCCCGCCTCATCCTTGGTCGTTTTGCGCAGCACCTCCGCCGCCAACGCCAGATAAGCCAGCGCTCCGCGTGAGTTTTTGTCATAAGCCAACACAGGCAAGCCATGACTGGGCGCTTCGGCAAGGCGTATATTCCGGGGAATAGACGTCGAATAGAGCTTATCTTTAAAAAATTCCTGCAATTGATCAGAGACATCACGTGACAAATTACTGCGTGGATCAAACATCGTGCGTACCAAACCGGCAATACGCAGGTGTGGATTAGCCGCAGAAGCAATTTCGTCAATCGTATTTATCAGCGCGGTCAGCCCCTCCAATGCATAATACTCACACTGCATCGGAATGATCACACCATCAGCCGCCACCAGCGCATTCACGGTCAAGGTATTCAGCGTCGGCGGACAGTCAATAATGATGAAATCATAATCATCAATAATCGGTGCTAACGCTTCACGCAAGCGGTATTCACGCCGCTCCATCGACACCAGCTCAACTTCAGCCACTGTCAGGTCAGGCGTTCCCGGCAATACTGACATTTGCGCACCCGGCGCCTTCACCAGAATTTCACGGGCGGAAACATTGCCCAGCAGCACATCATTTAATGAGGGATTCTGGTTGTGCTTATCAATACCCAAACCGGTGGTGGCATTGCCCTGCGGATCCATATCAATCATCAGCACGTTTCTGCGCATCGCTGACAATGAAGCCACCAGATTAACCGTGGTGGTGGTCTTGCCAACACCACCTTTTTGATTAGCGACCGCTAAAACCTTACCCATGACACCCTTCTAAATATGTGTACAACGCACCAATTCCAGCAAATGACGTTCCGCATCCAGACCGGGAACATCCAGCGGGTGAGATTGGCTCAACACCCAGCCTTTGGGTAGCTCTGCGATTTCCTGTTCAGGATAACGCCCTTTCATTGCATACAAAACACCTGCTTCCTGTAGGTGCGCGGCGCTCACAGTAACAAAATCTGTCAATGAGGCAAAGGCCCGACTGATAATAGCTGTAAACTTCCTGTCTGGCTGCCACTGCTCAACACGCTGCTGCACAACCTGCACATTATCCAGCCCCAATTCTAATGCGGCCTGCTGAATAAAACGCGTTTTTTTACCATTGGTATCTAATAGGGTGAACTGACGTGCAGGGTATAATACCGCCAGCGGGATACCAGGCAAACCAGCACCACTCCCGACATCCAGGCAATCATCACCCCGCACTAAAGCGGCAACACTCAGGCTATCCCACAGGTGCAGCGGCAACATTTGCTGCGGATCGCGGACTGCCGTTAAATTATAGACCTTATTCCAGCGCTGCATCAGTTGCATGTATTGCTGCAACTGATGCAGCTGGCGGGCGTTTAATGCCACACCCAAGCGATCTAACCCCTGCTGCCATACGTCAGACATTTATGCGCTGGCCTTTAGCTGCCCATTGCGCAGCGATTGCTTTTTAAGGTAGACCAATAAAAGGGAGATAGCTGCCGGTGTCATGCCAGGAATACGCGCAGCCTGCCCCAGCGTGACCGGACGCTGATCGACCAATTTCTGCCGAACCTCATTAGATAAACCCTGCACGTCCGCATAATCCAACGACTCCGGCAGACTGGTCTCCTCATGACGACGCTGCTTATCCACCTCGCCCCTCTGACGATCAATATAACCGGCATATTTGCACTGAATCTCAACCTGCTCAGTCACTTTCTCACCCAAAACCAGGTCGCTTTTCAGCACATCCAAACTCATCAGGCTGTCATAGGTCACCTGCGGACGCCGTAACAGCTCAGCCAAACGGTATTCGCGACTCAATTTGTCACCAAACACCCGCTGGCTTTCTTCATCGCTAATCGTCTTCGGGTGCAGAAAAGTCTCATGCAAACGCTGCTGCTCTAACTCAACGGCCTCCCGCTTTTTATCAAAGGCCTGCCAGCGTTCATCATCCACCAGACCTAACTCCCGCCCGATTTCAGTGAGCCGCAAATCCGCATTATCTTCGCGCAACAATAAACGATGTTCCGCACGACTGGTAAACATGCGGTAAGGCTCCTGAGTACCATTCGTAATCAGGTCATCGACCATCACACCAATATAAGCCTGATCACGGCGTGGCCACCAGCCATCTTTACCCTGCACCAAGCGTGCAGCATTCAAACCAGCGATCAAACCCTGCGCTCCGGCTTCTTCGTAACCGGTCGTACCATTAATCTGCCCGGCAAAAAACAAACCCTTAATCGCCTTCGTTTCCAAGGTCGGCTTCAGATCACGCGGATCAAAAAAGTCATACTCAATCGCATAACCCGGACGCGTGATATGTGCATTTTCAAAGCCGGCAATTGAGCGCACAAATTCAATCTGAACATCAAATGGCAAACTGGTAGAAATACCATTCGGATACAACTCGTAGGTATCCAATCCCTCAGGCTCGACGAAAATCTGGTGCTGGTCTTTATCAGCAAAACGGACAATTTTATCTTCTATCGACGGGCAATAACGCGGCCCGACACCATCAATCACACC
>CACVAV010000362.1 GCA_902727945.1 uncultured Thiotrichaceae bacterium
TTTCCCCTCCCACTTAGACACATTGTCATACGGCAGGCGCACAAAATTTTCCAACCAGCGCAAATGCTCAAGAAAAGGCGTGTATTCACTGAACGGCACCAGATGGCGCTTACCATAAATTTCGCGGGTTTCGCCAATACTCATGACAGCGTTGTAGGTTTTTTTTGTCTGCTCATCGTAATGAAAACCACCTACTAATAACTGGTTGCCTAAATCCTTCATGATTTTTTGCAGAGGCAGAATCACATCATCCATCGAACGCTGAAAGCTGTCAGGAATGGCCGTCTCCGGCCAGATAATCAGGTGGGAGTTTTCCATGTGCTCAGCGGTCATATCAAGGTATTTCTGGATATGCTGCCCACGCAATTCAGGCACCCATTTATCAGCCTGCGCAATATTTCCCTGCACCATACTGACATAAATTTCATCATCCACCGGCTGTGTCCAGTGATGGGTCGTCAAAAAATACCCACCGCCGGTAGACAGCAATACCACCGCAATCGCCGCCACCCGTTCCCACACGGAGCCAACAAACAACAACACCAGCGCACCGCTACCCAGTGCCACGATCCAACTAGCCCCCAAAGAACCTATCACGGGTATATAACCGGACAACCAGGTATCAACCTGAGTATGACCCAGCTGCATCCAGGGAAATCCCGTGAGGAACCAGCTCCGGAACCATTCCGTGACACCCCAGATAGCAGGAAACACGACTAACAGTTTTAGCCATTTACTCTGATGAGGAAAATAACCAGCCAGCAAGCCGAATAACATCAACGTCAGCGCAACCAGCAACACAAACAGAAACACCATCAGCGCCGCCACGAGGCTATTCGCACCGCCAAAATAATGGATACTGACGTAAATCCAGTGTATACCACCGGCAAATGCGCCAATGCCATATACCCAGGCCATACGCATTCTCTGCCCACGCATCATCGGCTTCAGGTTTAACCAGAAGAAAATAGCCGGAGACAACCAGGCGACCGGACGCCATGCAAACGGTGCAAAGGCCAATACCAGTATCAAACCCGCAATAAACGCATAGACATAGTCACCACGTGAAATATTTGCCCGAAATGTCAGCATGACTGATCCATGTTAAATCTACTAACTACTACCATTTTTATTGATCCTGTAGCCGCCCGACACTTCCGGGGGCGGTCAGTTTTCTAAACTGTGCTTAGAGCTTAAATGATTATAACGATCAGGCCACAGCCGCCTGCTCTGCAACCGCTGCTTCGCCGGTTAATACTTCCAACAAGAGTATACGGCGATTGTCACTGCGCAATACACGGAACAACAGGTCTTCAAAGAACAGCTCTTCGCCCTGCCGGGGGATTTTGCCTAATTGCTGAATAACTAATCCGGCGACTGTGTCACACTCATCACGCACAAACTGAGTACCCAACACTTCATCAAATTCATTCAGCGGGGTGATTGCCTGCACTACATAGCGCCCGTCATCGTGCAAACGTATATTGCCCTCTTCTTCCTCTTCCGCATCATGCTCATCATCAATATCACCGACAATTTGCTCAAGCACATCCTCAAAGGTCACCAATCCGGCGACACCGGCATACTCATCAATCACCAATGCCATGTGGCTGCGGTTATTACGGAACTCACTCAACAAACGATTAAGGCGCTGACTTTCCGGCACCAGTAAAGCAGGCCGCACCACATCGTCGATATTGAACTCACCACGACGCCCGATATATTTCAGCAAATCCTTGGCTAACAGCACGCCAATCAGATCATCGCGATCTTCATCAAACACCGGATAACGTGAATGCTCCGTTTCGCTGATACGCTCTAAAATAGTCTGAAAATCATCATCATGATAAATAAAGTCGATCTGAGGTCGCGGTAGCATAATATCACGCACCTGCAACACGCCGAACTCCATCACCCCCTGCATCATATCAACTGCTTCACCGTGAAGAATATTTTTATCATTAGCACGTTGTAATTCATCAAGCAGCTCATTGCGATTTTGTGATGAAAGATCAAAGCGATCAATCAACCACTGTTTCCACTTCGGACGTGGACTGACATCAGTCAGTGTATTATTGCGTTTCATTTGTCCTTTCAGGTTAGTTCGTAGGGGTTAGAAAAACCCAGCTGGCGCAATAGCTCAATTTCGCGGGCCTCCATAATGTCAGCCTCAACTTCTTTAATATGATCAAAGCCCTGTAAATGCAGCATGCCATGTAACACCATGTGCGCCCAGTGTTGCGAGAGTTGTTTACCCTGCTCCGCTGCTTCGCGCTCAATCACCGGCAGACACATAATCAGATCACCCAGATAATCAAGGTCACTGTCCGGATGTTCATTTTCCGCATACATCGGCATATTTTCATAATGGAAAGACAGCACGTTAGTGGATGTATCTTTTCCCCGGAAACGATTATTCATCTCACGGATTTCTTTCTCACCCACAATGCGGATCACCGCACCTGCATCATTTTCATCCAACCAGCTAGCCGATGCCCAGCGCTCAAAATCAGCATACTCAGGCGCAGAGCCATAGTTATCAGGATTCTGTAATTCAAGTAGTAGTGTCATAGCGTCATTGACCTGACTGCCACATCAACGCACACGACTGTTTAGCGTTTATCATCAGGTTTTGGCTGACTTTCATAGGCTTCAACAATTTTTTGTACCAATTTATGGCGCACCACATCCCGACCGTGAAACCAGCTAAAACTGATACCCTCAACACCTTTCAATATATCCAACACCTGTCTCAGGCCTGATAGTTGATGACGTGGTAAATCGATCTGTGTAATGTCGCCCGTAATGACCGCAGTAGAACCGAAGCCCAAACGGGTCAGGAACATCTTCATCTGCTCTGCTG
>CACVAV010000363.1 GCA_902727945.1 uncultured Thiotrichaceae bacterium
GGCATACGTATTTTTGACTGATAAGGAATAATTGTATGAAATATCATTTGGCGCAAATCAATATTGCCCATGGTAAGGCGGGCATGGATTCAGCCCTGATGCAGGGTTTTGTTGATCGTCTGGATGAGATCAATGCACTGGCTGATGGCTCACCTGGTTTTGTCTGGCGGTTGCGGGGAGATGACGGCAGTGATGCAACGACTATTCAGGCTTTTGATGATCCGTTGTTATTGGTCAATATGAGTGTCTGGGAAGATCTGGCATCACTGAAACAGTATGTCTATAAATCAGTACATGTTGAGCTAATCCGGGATCGTGAGGCGTGGTTTAATAAGATGATTGAGGCACATCAGGCATTATGGTGGGTACCTGAAGGGCATATTCCGTCGGTGGCAGAGGGCAAGGAGAAACTGGAACAGTTGCAGCAAAACGGGCCGGGTAGTGTGGCGTTTAGTTTTGCTAAGCCGGCGCCTTATCCGCTCAAATAGTGTTACTTAGGGAGGTATTGCTGAAATTGCTCCAGCCTGGCATCAATCTGTTGATTCATCGCATCAATGCGCGCGCGGCTTTGACTGTCAGTTTTTGTATCTGCTGCTGAGGTGTCCACTGGACTGTCATTATTCTGATGGTGGCGTAAGACCAACAGTTCATGCGCAATATTCAGCGATACCATCACCGCAATGCGATCACTGCCGATGACCTTGCCGCTCTCGCGTACTTTACGCATTTCTGTATCAACAAATTTAGCTGAGTGAAGCAGCGCATTTTCTTCGCCAGCAGGACAGGAAACCGGGTATTCCCGGCCAAAGATACTGACTTTCATTGCTACGATCTGTTCATTTTGTGCATTCATTCATTCAACTCTCTGACTGGCCGGATGGTTGCTTGAGTTTATTCAGAATATTTTCAATCTGTGTTCCGGCCTGTTCGTTTTTTTCACGTAACTGCTCGCATTCTTCACGCAATGCCTGTTCATTATTGCGCAGTGTTTCATTGGCTGAGGCCATGTTTTCCATCACACCCAATAATTGGGTCAGGCGCTTTTCCAGCGCGTTAATTTCTTCTGATAATGCCATAGTTAAATCAAGCACATTCTCTAATGGTTATTCTATGAAAGTCATCTTACATCATTTTGAGCAAAAGCTGGCTTTCCTTGCTCTTACTGTGGCAATCAGAGACTTCCATGCGGGTGATGAAACCTTTTCGTATCTGTAGGGGAAAAGATGCGAAAACTGTAAAATCACCTCATAATACACGTTTACTGACCGGAGAATCATACCTTGAATAGTGAATTACCTGATTTTTATGCGCTTGAGGATGCATTGTTGCGCCTGGATGCTGATTTTTCCGCAGCAGAGGTGCATGGAATAAACTGTGCAGTTTTAGGTATTAATAATAACTATGATCAAAATACCCTGCAATCGCACCTGATTAAGGGCGATTCGATGGACTTCCATGTACAGGAAACGACGAAGTTACTAGCTGATTTATACGGTGTCAGCCAGGAGCAATTAAATTCCGGTGACTTACAATTTGAGCTGTTATTACCGAATGATAATGACCCTTTGTCAGACCGTCTTTTCGCTTTGCAAAAGTGGTGCCAGGGTTTTGCTTTCGGATTAGCCTTATCGGGTCTGGCTAGTATGAGTGACCTGCCAGACGATTCAAAAGAATGGGTGCAGGATGTGATCCGGATTGGTGCATCCGGTGAGTTTGATCTGGAAGATGAAGAAGCTTCGGAGCAGGCATTATTGGATTTGGTAGAATTTTTGCGGGTGGGCATGTTGCTGCTGAATGAAGAAATGCAGCCTTTACCGCCCTTGCAGGATGTGCCGAAAATTGAACTGACATAATAAAACGGTGAAAGTCAGAGACTGCCATGTTTCAGATAAAATCTCTTTTCAGGGTAATTTAGGATAATAACTATGATAGCAAGACAAGAAGCACCCACCATTTCCTCAGCCGAATTTGCAGCGCGTCGTCGCCGCTTATTGGATCAACTGGGGAAGCAGTCGGTGGCGATTTTACAGGCGGCTAGTCTGCAAACCCGTAATAGTGACGCGGAATATCCGTTTCGCCAGAACAGCGATTTTTTGTATCTGACAGGGTTTAATGAGCCGGATGCTGTCGCGTTGTTTGTTCCGGAGCGGGAGGAAGGCGAGTTTATTTTGTTTTGTCTGGAGAAAGACCCCACCGCCGAACGTTGGACGGGGATTCGTGCCGGAACCGAAGGCGCGGTTGAGCAATACGGTGCGGATCAGGCCTTTTTATTGTCTGAGCTGGATAAAAAGGTGGTGGAATTCACCAGCGGGCGTGATGAAATTCATTACTTAATCGGCAGTGATGCCCGGTTGGATCAGCGGGTGATTATTTGGCTGAAGCAAATACAAGCGAAGAAACGGCTGGGTGTTGTGCCGCCGACTAAACTGGTGTCTCTGGGCGGTGTGGTGCATGACATGCGGCTGTTTAAGTCCACTGAGGAAATCGCCATGATGCAGTATGCAGCAGATACTTCAGCGCATGCACACACGCAGGCGATGGTGGCTTGTGCTCCGGGTAAGTTTGAGTTTGAAATTGAGGCGGGTCTGATCGGTGACTTCCGCCGCAAAGGCATGGAGCCTGCTTATACATCGATTGTTGGTGGCGGTGAAAATGCCTGCATTTTGCATTATATAGAGAATCGTGGTGAGTTGAAGTCGGGCGATTTATTGCTGATTGATGCCGGTGGTGAGCACCATGCTTATGCCTCGGATATTACCCGTACTTTTCCGGTGAATGGTCAGTTTAGTGAGCCGCAGCGCCAGCTTTATCAATTGGTATTAGACGCACAACTCGCGGCGATTGCGCAGGTGAAACCCGG
>CACVAV010000364.1 GCA_902727945.1 uncultured Thiotrichaceae bacterium
AGCTGGATAAGCGGGAAAAAGAAATCCGGGATTACCTGAAGAAGGGGGTATCTAAGCGCAGTATTGCCAGGATTGTGGAGTGTGCGCCTAATACGCTGTATGCGTGGTTGAAGCGGAAAAAATTGTAGGTTGGATATTTTAGTATCCGGCTGTGATAGCTGAGCGGTTTTGGTGGGCGTGCCGGTTCATTAAGCCTGGTAAGTTCAGCCCACCGTGCTGGGGAGATTTAAGCAGTGGTTTAGGCTTTGTTCAACAAAAGCTTATTAAGGGCAGAATCGCACGTTTACCGCACAAAACAATCCGCAAGCCTTGAACACAAAGGGGCAGCAAAACCGTCCCTTAAATTTGATGTTTTTCGGTAAATTGTACATTACAGGGAATGAAGAAATATAGAGGAAGTCTTGAAACCCTTACAGAACAACACCACCGAGCTTTCAAATACCTAAAATGCAGATATTGGAAGGAGTAGATTGGAAAAATGCTAGTGTCAAACAGATTGGCAAAGACATGATGGCCTTACCGTAATCCTAGGCTGATTTGCTCCAGCCGTTTAAATCCTAGGGTGCAATACGGGTTGCCGACCGTTATGACTTTGATCCTGTCACACAGACCAGCCGCGCATAAATTAATTGAAACTGTATCCAGAATGGAGTTAAATAGTTTGGAAATTCGGCCAAACTATGGGAACTATGTATTTGAATTTACTATCCTCTATGCCTCATTCGTCGTTAATCGAAGCCCGATTGGTTTCATCACTACGCATGCGATCGGGTTCGTTTGTCTACTGTCCGCCTGCGGTGTCGTTATGCTGAGTAATATCCAGCGGTGGGGAATGCTTCCAAGCCTGTGCGTGCTAGTGCTAATCGCGGCAAGCGCCTGCACCCAGGCCATCGAGCAGCCCGTATCTGGTCTCGTCACGTTAGGAAGCGAGTGGACAGAGATCGTCCCTCCAAAGCCTTTGAAGGTCGTCAAGAATGAGCAGGCGATTCGGCTTGAGTTGACCGGCATTTCTGACATGCAGCTTGATAACACACTTGAGTTTAGCGATGGCCGTCGCCTGGTGATCGATGCCGAACTGACTGATGATCAAGGTACGGTTTACGACCTTGCGCTCGGCGGTGTGGCAGCGACTAGGTACGCGTTTTTCTACCGAGCCGGGGATTACCCGCCAGGTCCGGACTACTCAGTCGACCGGACTATCGTGAAACTCCGTCTTCGCAGCAACGCGATTATCGAGGTGGATGAAATCCGTTGGATCTGTTCAACAACGCCATAGTGTAGTAAACACCAGGAGATCAAAAATGACAAAAATCACCACTAGTCAACTGAGGCCTGCTGACATCATTGTCAGCACGACCGATGCCACCGTTTCGGGTGCAATTCGTACTGGTTCAGGCTCATCGGTCAGTCACAGTATGCTTTACATCGGCAACCAATTTGTCGTTGAGGCTATCTCAGCCGGTGTAGTCAAACGTCCGTTGACGCAAGCCATCCGTGATGCCTCGCTCGCGATCGTGGTGCGGCGTCGCAGCATGACACCAATCATTCGCACTGCCGTGACGGATCAGGCTGAACGTTACGTAAGCCTAGGATTACCCTACGACAAGATAGGTGCAGCCGGTGCCGGCACCACACACCGCCGCGGTCGCACACTATCCACAATCGGCTGCATCTTGAATCCACTATTATGTAGCGCCGCAGCGACTGCCGTTGCTCGCAATGCCAGCCCCGCCCAAGCCGACACGGCCTTTTTCTGCTCTGAACTTATTGCCCGTGTTTTTGAACTCGCCGGTGCACCAATTAGCAATAACTCACCGTCATTCACGACGCCTCGCCATGTGCGCATGTCATCGGCGTTAATTTACGTTGGTCATCTGAAGGACACGTAACAGCTCTGCCTGAGAAATCACAATTAGGCAACTAAGGAACCGGATACATTTCTCAAATAGTCTGCCCCTATTTAACTCAGCACTATTCATTCGCCAACCCTAGTAGATGGCATCTACCAGTCACTATTCACAACGAAAGCACGTCACCGGCAAAGTCGAATCTGTTGAACGCTACGATATTTTTTCTTGTGTTTCAGTCAGAAAAACTGGGCGGTTCTTACGTCGATTACACACCATAAAACCCCCGCATTTTTTTGTGTTGATATGTGATAGAAAAATACAGTATCAACCCTTTTTGCTAGCTTTCTATCAGAGCTAGCCCAAAACATCACGATTTTGTAAGGCATACCAAACCATCAGACTGCAGTATCAAAGCCCTGCTGTGCTGGAGAAACTTAGCCTCAGACTTAAATGATGAAAGCCCGAAAGTAACATAATATCGAGTTATACGAATTGCACGAAGCTGGTACTTCTTGATTCGTATAACAAGACATTATGTGTAAATTCGGGCTTCACATGTTAATGCGCGAAAGTAGCTTGCTGTCCGCCGGAATAAGGCCCGCTGTACTTTTCGCCCTATTCCACCGAACATCAATCTACATTCGCGCGTGCTTGGAACGCCTTTTGTTTTTCGGGTTTCGTGGCTCTCGCTTTAACCGTCGTGTCCTCTTTGGGTCCGCTCCGCAACGAAGCCCCGAAAAACGGCGGCGTACAACTTTTGGTGGTTGTCGGGTTGGGTGTTCCGCGCCGTCTGGTCTCCGTCATAAACCGATTGGGATTAGTTGCGGCCTCCGCTCAAGTCCTCCAGTCGTTCCCGCTTACGAAAATAACCCGCTAACGTTCCGCCCTAATTGCCCCGCGATGAAGCTGCGGCGCGGTCGGAACGCGGATAATTTTCGTGCTCCCACTCTTTCCGGACTTGGCTACGGTCGCCACTAAACCCAATAGTCGGCGGGAACGTTTGTGGTGCTTGGCTTCTACTCCCTGCGCCTCCTTTGAATCGGTCGCTCTGCGGGCTTAGTCTCCCGACCCGCTGCGCTGAGCGGGAACCGGTGCGGTGCGCTTTGCGCGGTTGTTTGAAAAGCAAAGAGCATATTTTCCATGAGCGTGTCCGGGGTGTGACCGTACACGCTCCCGCGCTAATTCTTTGGTTTTGGCCGTGATGCCGTGCCAGTACCGCCCAACACAAAGCCAAAGCGCTGCGCTGGCTTTCTGATGGATCGGTACCGGACGGGGGAAGATGAAGCGATAACAATTATTGTTATATAATGCTATTTATTGATATTGATAGAGGTATTGAGCATGAATGTTTCACTCACACCAGTTCTTGAAAACTATATTCAAACCAAGGTGGATAGCGGATTGTATGCCTCAGCCAGTGAGGTGATCCGTGCCGGTTTGCGGGCTTTGCGGGAACAAGACTTAGAATCCGCCATTGATGCAGGGATTGATAAAGGCCTGGCCGATTCTGCTGCGGGTCGGGTAATGTCTTCGGATGAGTGCTTTGATCAGCTCAAGGATAAACTGACACGGAAATACTCATAGATGTATCACGTCAGGTACACAGAGAGCGCCTTACAGGATCTGGAGGACATTTTTAGCTACATCGCTATGGATAACCTTGATCGTGCCCTCTCCTTTGCGCTGGAGCTGAAAGAACACTTTGACGGGGTTTTGTCTGTCTTTCCTAATGGCGGGACGCTCTACAATCCGGATAAAGGCATTAGAAAGCACTCTTACAAGGGACATACCGCGTTTTATCATGTACCGGATGCAGAAAATGTTGAGGTGTTGCATGTCATCAATCTCAGAAAACCGATGACCGCACGGGGCATTGAAATCTAGTGCAAGGGAGAAGCCTTCTCCCTTGCGAGCTTGCCCGCGTTTTACGGTGTACCGGTGCACTTTAGTTCCGTTTCAAACGCAGCCAGTGCCATCACGTAATCATCCAGAAACTCCATAGCTTCCAGTATGGCCAGCGTGTCCGCCTGGTCATCCAAACTTAGAACCGTTGTGAAATTATCCCCTGAAGCGGGGAAAGTGGAAAGCGTGCGCGTGTTTTCTATGCACGCAGGCTTGTGTATGCTCTTTGATTGCATGATTCAATTCCTTATCAAATTGGGTTGTGAAGTCCTTCCTCAGTGTTACCAGCACTGGGGCAGGGCGTCTATCGGTTAAGCGGCTTTTTTCTGTTTCGTGTCTTCTCCTTCTAGTGGTAGTTGAGTTTGTTGGTCTTCAATAAATCTGATGTGTAAGTGTGTAATCTTCCGGCTAGTCTTGCGGCGCTCAATATCAATGTGAATATTGGCTTTCTCTTTGAGTTCAGCTTGCACCATATTTAAAATCTGACTTTCAAATTTTGACCATGAATATGACTTTGGTACACCTAACATACTGCGCAACTCATCAACTTCAACAGTCAACCAACCAGCTATTAAACCGTTTGTTTCTGATTTTTTCTTCGCCCAGCTCATTAGCAACTCATAAAAACGCCATGTGTATGAACTAGTGAAATCTACAGCCTGAGACAACGGGTACTTAGTGAACTGCTTTGACATGCCGACAAGGTGGGGAACTACCAAAGGATTGAATGTGCAAATGATCTTGCCTTGCTGCTTCCGGTAACGTGCTCTGGCCATTAATGTGAACTCAACACGGTCATCCTCAATACCTTCACCAGCTACAGAAATAACCCGTTTCATCAGGCCAGTTACCGCCTTCTCTAAATGCTCATAGCTGTGCTTAACATCAACTTTGAATGCTTGAGTGTAGGCTAGTGCCGTTAGTTCGATTTCTTGAAACTGATTATCCATACGCAATGGGTGGAGTTGAGAAACCAAGGTTTCCATAATCCGCTTCTCAACCAAACCATAACGATAATAGGCTCGAGCTAATGCATTAGATTTCGTGACTGAGTTTTTACTGGCAACATGAGCAGGGTCAGCCGAGGCAGCTTTGTTACTGTTCCTCTGTTTTCGCTCGGTGTTGTGCTGGATGCTTTCAAGCAGTCGATCTAGGTCTGATTTCATAGGCCACCATAAAAGAGATGTTGGTAATTTATATCAACTTTAATGAAAAGGGAAGTTTTTATTGTTATCTCTTTATACCACCAATTTATCTCTTTTAGACCACCAATTTATCTCTTTTAACCACTTAAACATCTCTTTTAAGTCTGTAACCATCTGATAGATAAAGTGTTCTAACGCTTAGAAACAAGTAGAAACAGAAGGAACAGGCAATCGCCATCAACTGCCTGTGGACAACTGGAAAACCGAGGGAAGGCGATTGCCCGCTTTCGTTGCATTTCTTTTGAAGATCAAAGACAAAAAAGCAATCGTTAGGATATGTAATAATTCTATTCATACCTACCAGTGGAATACGTTGTATGAGCTTTCAAGTGCTAATTACCGGAAAACTAACCCAGAACCCGCAGCTCAAAACGAGTAAAAACGGCAACCCTTACACCTGGATGTTGTTGTCTATTCCTACCGAACAGGAGCGCACCTCCGCCTCAGTGCTAGGTTTTGACAGCAGCGTGATTGAAATGATGAAAAAACTCAGTAGTGGGGACGAGATAGCAGTTACCGGCACGGCTAACATTAACCAGTGGGAAAAAGATGATGGCACTGTCCGAGTAAGTCTGAATGTCATTGCCAGTCAGGTGATGACAATGTACTACCACCGTAAGAAGAAAAAAAGGTTTGTAGAGGAGTCCCCAGCGCCCGTGGCAACTGGGGAAGAAGACTTTGATGATGATATTTCCAGTGTCTAAAAAAACCGGATGGTTTGAACACTATAGCTCAACAAAACCGTCCCTTTAAATTGATGTTTAGCGCATAGACTTGTACATCCTACTAGTCATCGTTTTTTTGATATTCATAGAATGATGCTAATTACATTTTATTCCCTTTATACCAACCCCGGACATCCATATTAGGGTATTTTTTTTGATTCCAATGAAGATTTTTACTGCTTCGTGAAGTGGCCAATTAGGCTTATATCCAGCTCTACGCCCATTATGATATAGCTCGTATCCTTTTCCGCTAGCTATATTCTTTCTGAATTATAATACCCTGTAACCACTTTATCTGGGTGCATCTTTATCCCTGCATGCAAATTACCGATTGACTGATAAAGATTCATGTTAGTTTTATGCGCTACTCGTTGCCCATTATAAAATAATTCATACCCTTGTGCTGAATGGCTATTTGTACTGAAAGAAATTAGAAGAATGATAACGAAAAAACTTACAACCTTTGGAAACATGGGGAAAACCTCCTGAATTGAACAACATTGCCTAATACTAGCAAAAACTGTAGGTTTTTGAGTGTTAGTTCACAACAACAAAACGATTAGATATGTAGCAAAAAAATACATATCAATCTTTTTGCTGATTCTTGCCAGAACTAGCCCCAAGCATCACGGTTTTGTAAGGCGTCCCAGACCATAAGGCCACAGCATCAATGTCCCGCCGTGCTGGGTAAACTTAGCCTCAGACTTAAATGATGAAAGCCCGAAAGTAACATAATGTCGAGTTATGCGAATTGCGCGAAGCTGGTACTTCTTATTCGCATAACAGAAATTATGTGTAAATTCGGGCTTCACATGTTAGTGCGCGAAAGTAGCCTGCTGACCACCGGAATAAGGCCCGTCTTACTGTTCGCCCTATTCCGGCGACCATCAGTCTACATTCGCGCTTACCTGGAACGGCCTTTGTTTTTCGGGTTTCGTGGCTCCCGCTTTGGCCGTCGTGGCCTTTGGGTCTCGCTTCCGCAACGAACCCCCGAAAAACAGCGGCGTACAACTTTTGGTGGTTGTCGGATCGGTGTTCCGCGCCGCTTTCTGGTTGAGACCGATTGGGATTAGTTGCGGCCTCCGCTCAAGTCCTCCAGTCGTTCCCGCTTACGAAAATAACCCGCTAACGTTCCGCCCTTATTGCCCCGCGATGAAGCTGCGGCGCGGTCGGAATGCGGATAATTTTCGTGCTCCCACTCCTTCCGGCCTTGGCTACGGTCGCCACTAAACCCAAGAGTCGGCGAGAACGGTCTGTGGTTGTTGGGTTCTACTCCCCGCGCTTCCTTTAAAGCGGTCGCTCTGCGGGCTTAGTCTCCCGACGGTGTCGCGTTGCTCCCTTCGCGGGAACCGGTGCGGTGCGCGTGGCGCGGTGTTTTGAAAAGGAAAAAGCCTATTTTCCATGAGCGTGTCCGGGGTGTGACCGTACACGCTCCCGCGCTAATTGTTTGGTTTTGGCCGTGCTTGCCGTGCCAGTACCGCCCAACACAAAGCCAAAGCGCTGCGCTGGCTTTCTGATGGATCGGTACCGGACGGGGGAAGATGAAGTGATAACAATTATTGTTATATAATGCTATTTATTGACATTGATAGAGGTATTGAGCATGAATGTTTCACTCACACCAGTCCTTGAAAACTACATTCAAACCAAGGTGGATAGCGGATTGTATGCCTCAGCCAGTGAGGTGATCCGTGCCGGTTTGCGGGCTTTGCGGGAACAAGACTTAGAATCCGCCATTGATGCCGGGATTGATAAAGGCCTGGCCGATTCTGCTGCGGGTCGGGTGATGTTTTCGGATGAGTGCTTTGATCAGCTCAAGGATAGACTGACACGGAAATACTCGTAAATGTATCACGTCAGGTACACAGAGAGCGCCTTACAGGATCTGGAGGATATTTTTGGCTACATCGCTATGGATAACCTGGATCGTGCCCTCTCCTTTGCGCTGGAGCTGAAAGAACACTTTGATGGGGTTTTGTCTGTCTTTCCTAATGGCGGGACGCTATACAATCCGGATAAAGGCATTAGAAAGCACTCTTACAAGGGGCATACCGCGTTTTATCATGTGCCGGATGCAGAAAATGTTGAGGTGTTGCATGTCATCAATCTCAGAAAACCGATGACCGCACGGGGCATTGAAATCTAGTGCAAGGGAGAAGCCTTCTCCCTTGCGAGCTTGCCCGCGTTTTACGGTGTACCGGTGCGCTTTAATTCCGTTTCAAACGCAGCCAGTGCCACCACGTAATCATCCAGAAACTCCATAGCTTCCAGTATGGCCAGTGTGTCCGCCTGGTCATCCAAACTTAGAACCGTTGTGAAATTATCCCCTGAAGCAGGGAAAGTGGAAGGCGTGCGCGTGTTTTCTATGCACGCAGGCTTGTGTATGCTCTTTGATTGCATGATTCAATTCCTACTAAAATTGAGTTGTGAAGTCCTTCCTCAGTGTTAGCGCACTGGGGTAGGGCGTTTACTTGGGTTAAGCTGGTTTTGTCTGTTTCGTTTCACCTCCTTCTAGTGGTAGTTGGGTTTGTTGGTCTTCAATAAATTTAATATTTAAATGAGTGATTTTCCTTGATGTTTTAATTCTTTCAATACTCAGGTGGATATGCGCTTTTTGATTCAGCTCAGATTGTGCAACATCTAAAACTTGTTTTTGAAAATCGGCCCATCGGTAACTTTGAGGAACACCCAGCATTTCTCGTAATTCATCAACACTCTGCCGGTCTATCCAACCCATAAAGCGCCCATCTGTATGTTGCTTAGGCTGCGCCCAACTGACTAACAGTTCATAAAATCGCCAAGTGTAGCTACTGCTAAAATTAACTGTCTTTTCTAACGGATAGCTGCTGAACTTCTCTCTCAAACCAATTAAATGCGGGACGATACGGTTGTTAAAGCCACAAGTGATCTTCCCCTCGTCATCTTTATATTCAGCAAAAGACATTACCGTCATTTCAATTTTGCCTTTTTTTCCGTTTGGTCTATCTGCTCTGATAACCCTGTGCATTAAAGCTTCAACAGCACTGGCAACGTCTCGATAAGCTGTTTTTTCTGAAACGCTGTAGGTTTTTGCATACTCCAAAGCAGAAAGCTCTATCTCCTGAAGGTCGTTATCGCTACGCAGAGGATGAAGTTTACTAATTAATGCCTCCATGCATCTCTTCTCAACCAAGCCCAGTCGGTAATAAGCACGACTCAACGCATGGCTTTTGGTCACAGTGTTGCTGGCTAATTCGTGTGAAGGATCAGCGTTAGCCAGCTTATTGTTGTTCGATGTTTTTTTCTCACTGTTCAATCTTGCCCGATCTAGTGATTTCAGCATCTGCTCAAGTGATGACATAGAAATGCTCTTAACGACGATAACCATATAATATCATCACTTTTAGAAAAAAGATATAAATAAAAAACCATCGTCTTTAGCCGTCAATTCATCACTTTTACACCGTCAATTCATCACCTTTAGCCGTCAATTCATCACCTTTAAGTCTGTAACTTATTGATTTAAAAAATCAAATTAGCCATAGAAACAAGTAGAAACATAAGAAACAAGCAATCGCCATCGATGGCAGTGCAAAACAGACAGATCAGAACAAGGCGATTGCTTGTTTTTGTTGCACTCTTTTTGAAGATCAAAGGCAGCAAAGCAACCCTCAGGATATGTAATAATTCTCTTCATACCCATCAGTGGAATACTTTCTATGAGCTTTCAAGTCCTAATTACCGGAAAACTAACCCAGAACCCACAGCTCAAAACCAGCAAGAACGGTAATCCTTACGTCTGGATGTTGTTATCTGTTCCTACTGAACAGGAACGTACCTCAGCCTCTGTCTTGGGCTTTGATAGCAGAGTGATCGAAGTGATAGAAAAGCTCAGTAACGGCGATGAGATAGCCGTTACCGGCACGGCTAACATTAACCAGTGGGAAAAAGATGATGGCACGGTCAGGGTCAGTCTGAATGTCATTGCCAGCCAGGTGATGACGATGTATCAGCATAGGAAGAAGAAAAAAAGGTTTGTAGAGGAGTCCCCAGCGCCCGTGGCAACTGGGGAAGAAGGCTTTGATGATGACATTTCTAGTGTCTAAAAAAACCAGGTGGTTTGAACACTATCGCACAATGAAACCGTCCCTTTGTTTTGCGAACAACTGTAATGCAAAACCTATAAATAGAATCGAGCACCTCAAATACAAACCATCTGAAAACTACGATTATTACTCTATTTTTAGGGTTTTGGGCTGCCTCTCGAACATGCATTTAGGGTGTACCCATGTTAGAAAGCGAGAAGGTCGGCGAAGAGTTTCATCAGCCCCAAGTAATCAGTTGAAGTATTTACCGGCTTCAACTCGATCATACTTCGCCCAAATGGTCTTAAAGGAGATAAAGCAGGTAGTATAAATCTGTTCACATCGGCAGAATAACTGATTTTAGAATAGAAGCTTCAAATGAAAAACATGGAAGGAAAAGTAGCGGTTGTTACTGGTGGTGCATCTGGAATTGGATTAGCCAGTGTTGAAGCAATGTTATCAGCAGGTGCCCGTGTGGTAGTTGTTGACTACAATGAAGCCGCTTTACAGCTAGTTCATGATAAATATGGTAATCAAGTTATCCCTTTGATTGTTAATCTTCTTGACCCTGAAAGCTGTTCGAGCATGGTACCCCAAGTGCTAGAAAAGGCAGGAAGGCTTGACATCCTACATGCGAATGCAGGTCTTTATGTTGGAGGTGATTTGGTCGATTCTGAATCAGATGCAATCGACCGTATGCTACACCTAAATATCAATGTGGTTATGAAGAATGTACGCGATGTGCTCCCACATATGATAGAACGCGGGAGTGGTGATATAATTGTGACAAGCTCGCTTGCCGCTCACTACCCTACTCCTTGGGAACCAGTATATGCGTCTTCAAAATGGGCTATTGACTGTTTTGTGCAAACGACACGTCGTCAGGTGTTTAAACATGGTATTAGAGTCGGATCTATATCCCCTGGCCCAGTGATAACATCACTTTTGGCGGATTGGCCAGCTGAAAAGTTACAGGAAGCGAAAGACTCAGGCAGCCTGCTAGACGTAAGTGAAGTAGCTGAAGTAATCATGTTCATGTTGACACGCCCACGTGGAATGACGATTCGTGATGTGGTTATGCTACCAACAAACTTTGACCTTTAAAATATTTCTGATTATGCAGGTGCAATAATGGGTCTATCCCAACAAAGGTACCTTACAAGGTCTGGATAAGTTAAACATAACGCCGATTTCGCGCATAAGCGAGAAACCTCGACACAGCTTGCTAGCGGAGCGGTTTTGTTAGGCACACCAACCCCCAGATCGCAGTATTAAAGCCCCGCCGTGCTGGGGAAACTTAACCGCAGATGTAAATAATGAAAGCCCGAAAGTAACATAATGTCGCGTTATACGAACTGCGCGAAGCTGGTACTTCTTGATTCGTATAACAAGACATTATGTGTAAATTCGGGCTTCACATGTTAATGCGCGAAAGTAGCTTGCTGTCCGCCGGAATAAGGCCCGTCTTACTTTTCGCCCTATTCCACCGAACAGCAAGCTACTTTCGCGCGTGCTTGGAACGCCCTTTGTTTTTCGGGTTTCGTGGCTCCTGCGTTGGCCGTCGTAGCCTTTGGGCCTCGCTCCGCCCCGAATCCCCGAAAAACAGCGGCGTACAACTTTTGGTGGTTGTCGGGGCGGGTGTTCCGCGCCGCCTGGTCTCCGTCATAAACCGATTGGGATTAGTTGCGCCCTTCGCTCAAGTCCTCCAGTCGTTCCCGCTTACGAAAATAACCCGCTAACGTTCCGCCCTTATTGCCCCGCGATGAAGCTGCGGCGCGGTCGGAATGCGGATAATTTTCGTGCTCCCACTCCTTCCGGCCTTGGCTACGGTCGCCACTAAACCCAAGAGTCGGCGAGAACGGTCTGTGGTTGTTGGGTTCTACTCCCTGCGCCTCCTTTAAATCGGTCGCTCTGCGGGCTTAGTCTCCCGACCCGCTTCGCTGAGCGGGAGCCGGTGCGGTGCGCTTTGCGCGGTTGTTTGAAAAGCAAAGAGCATATTTATCATGAGCGTGTCCGGGGTGTGACCGTACACGCTCCCGCGTCAATGTTGGGTTTTTGGCTGTGCTGCCGTACAAGTGCCGCCCGACGTTTTTTTAGTCGCTGCCGCTCTCTAAAAAAACGACGGATCGGCACCTGACGGAGTGAGAATAGTGGGCAATTTAAGCAATAAAATCAATGCCTTATATCTGGTTTTCGGTGCTTAAGCTGTTGATTTTTAATATAATATTACTTGTGATCTACAGAAAGCCTCCGTTCTCGGTAGGCTAGTTATGACCACGAGTAATCATTATGCGTTTAAAAGACGTTGCGCAGGTGCGCACTAATTTTATGGGGGCTGATTTTTGGCTTGTTCGTCGTGGTGGTTTGGAGTCGATCGGGGAGACGTCCCGTACTTTTTCACCGTACCACATTGGGGTTCGAGTTGAGGAAACGAGGCTTATTTTGCCAGATTACCTGTATTATGTTTTTGTGCATTTACATCAGGTTGGACAGTGGAAACCATTAGCTACTGGGACGCTGAGCTTGGTACATATCCGCACTGAGGATGTGAAAAATATTGCATTATTAATGAATTGAAAATGAGGGGCTAGCGCCCCTCTGTTTTTTGGGGGCCGGTCGTGAAAATTGATATACCCAGTATGGAAGAGCAAAAGCGGTTTGTGTTTGAGCAGGCAACCAATGCAGCTATTGAACAGCTACAGCAGAACTTGCAAGCACCAGTGATTAAGGATTTAGAGCTAGATGAATCACAGTTCAGTAACGAGCACCTGCTACCGGAAGGTAGATGGAAACCTCCACACCCAGAAATTATATGTGCGTATCTGGAGCAGTTTAAGCAGCACTCCCTCTATACCACGGATAGTGCGGTTGTTGATTTCTTAGGGTTGAATGGTAATAACGGTGCGCGGCGGCTGCGAGCTTACAAAACGGGCAAGGAAAGCCCACCGTTTGGGGTTTGGCGACGGTTGTTGGTAGCTACTGGAAGGGTTCCGCAGGAAGTGATGCCGGTGCTGGGTTTTTTTGGATAAAGGAAGAGTGTTATGGATGAGCGTGAAATTGTTTTAACTATTAGTGAACATACTTTTCAGTATTTGGAAGTGTTGGCTGTTGGGTTAAGCCAGGAGGCACAGGGTGTTGATAATGAAGCATTGAAAGCTGGTTATGACAAAAGAATAGATGATTATGGGCCATTGGTAGCAAAGCTTTTAGAAGATGTTGCGGGAAGCCTTGCTGATGGTGTTCGTAGACCTGGAGCATGGGAAAGAGGAGTGGTTGATCAGTTGACTGGGTGGAATAGTACGGTTTACCCAGACAAGTTTGGTGATCTGGTTGATATTCCGATTAAAGATTGATTTTGGAAGTTGTGTGAAAAGCGAAAAGCGTGTCCGGGGTGTGACCGTACACGCTCCCGCGCTAATTCTTTGGTTTTGGCCGTGCTGCCTGCCAGTACCGCCCAACACAAAGCCAAAGCGCTGCGCTGGCTTTCTGATGGATCGGTGCTGGACGGGGAACGGGCTTAAAAAGCTGATGAGGCAGGCAGGTGTGGGATTGGCGTTTAGCCGGCGACAATGGATAAAAACGGATGATGAGAGGCTGAAAAAAAACAAGGATGCCAGCCGAAACTGACACCCTTGCTAGGACCTTACATTTTACTACGTTGCCAGCTTACTGAGCAGCAGGAGCCTGTGGTGCTACCGGTGCTTGTGCATTCATTGGAAACTGAGGTGCAAATGGTGCAGCGTTGTTAGCGCCAGTGTTAGTCATGCCGTAAGTATTACCGTAGCCGTTGCCATAACCGTTACCCTGACCTTGCAGGTTGCCGTTACCATTGCCTTTACCAGCACCATAAACATCACTGCTCATGTCTGACTTACCTTTACCTTTGAACATAATCTGAAATTCAACTTCACCATCAGCATTGCCTGCACCACGGCCCCAGCCATTAGCATCAGCAGCACCTGTGCCATAACCCTGACCATTACCGGCAGTGTAAGCAGAACTGTTTCCGATTGCTTGTCCGTTACCCTGCCCGTTGTCCATTGGCATGAACTCAGCAGAAGCAGCAGTAGAAAGGGCGATCAAAGCAGCAAAAGTGATAGTTTGTAATTTCATGATAAATCTCCTGGCGAGTTGTTCCGCAAAAGTGCGTCCGCTTAATATAAGCAAATTCTAATATTAGAAAACTCTAATGTAAAGCTTTTCTTTCATTCTTTTCTTTTTTAAGACCTGATTCATCTGCACAGGAGGGTTGCTTCAATTCTTGGAAAGCCCGCTATCACAACGGGTTGTATGCGTCTGAAATTTGAAAAAAACTATAAGAGAATTTTTCCAGACAGATGTGTCCATGATCAAACCCAATATTTTGACCAAAAATGTTTACCTAAAACGATGGTTTTTGTCAAACTCTTGAAGTTAGGGTGTTGGGTTTGGTCACTGCCGCATGTGTCTGAGTTAGGAATCAACAAACAGAGGGGGATAGGCAGTGCAAACTTATGGCATGTTACTGATATTCTTTTAATAATTTCTTGAGTGCTTCAGGGTTGTTCTTTTTCAACGTTTCAATATCAGATTTTATTTTTTGTTCCAGACTGGCTGCA
>CACVAV010000365.1 GCA_902727945.1 uncultured Thiotrichaceae bacterium
GCCTTAAGAACATTATCACGCGGCTCTTCCTGTACAGCTTACCAATCGGATATAAAAGTCCGTGCAACCCATTTCAAAAGCTACTTCTACCCTGATGTGGTGGTGGGCTGCGATGATGACGATGCGGATGATTATTATCTGGAAAAACCCTGCCTGATTGTTGAAGTCTTATCGGACTCAACCGAAAAGCGGGATCGCCGGGAAAAGCTGCTGGCTTATATGAATATTCCCAGCTTACAGGCTTATCTTCTGGTGGCACAAGACCGGCCTGAGGTAGAGCTTTATTATCGCGAGGCAGCAGGCAATTGGTGGGTACAAGTGTTTGAAAATCCGGAAGATGAGGTGATGCTACCTTGTGTGGATCGGGCAGTAACGCTGACAGAAATTTATGAAGATGTGTTCGGAAACGCAGGCTCCTGACACCGGTCATAAAAACAAACGGGGCGTTGGAAATGCTACCAGCACCGCTTGCCGGATCGAATCAAGGCACACCCTACCGAACCCGCAAATCCCCACCATCAAACAAAAACGCCCGACCCGGATCAAACGCAGTCAAAATCTCACTATTTTTCTTAGCCGCCCGCCCTTCCCGCGCTTCCAGCACCGCAGTTTCACCACCGGCAGTACGCGCATAAATAAACGAAGTCCCGCCCAGATGTTCCGCCACATCCACATGCAAACTGACGTTAACCGCCGCACCTTCCTCAAAATGCTCAGGCCGGATACCCAGTTTATAACCCGTACCCGCAGCAGGCTGGCTCGTCACCGGCAGATCAAATTCCAGATTATTATGCCCGCTCAGGCGCACTCTGGCCTTATCAGCATCACTGGACACCACTTCAGCCGCGAAGAAATTCATGCTCGGTGAGCCAATAAAACCCGCTACAAACAAGTTATCCGGGTTGTCATATAACGCCAGCGGCGCACCGACCTGTTCAATATAACCACCGCGCAGCACCACAATTTTATCCGCCAGCGTCATCGCCTCGACCTGATCATGGGTCACATAGATCATCGTCGCATCCAGCTCACCGTGCAGTTTCGCAATTTCAATGCGCATGGCCACACGCAATTCAGCATCCAGATTCGACAGCGGCTCATCAAATAAAAACACCTTCGGGTCACGCACAATCGCCCGTCCGATAGCCACACGCTGACGCTGACCACCGGAGAGTTGTTTCGGCTTGCGATCCAGCATGTCACCCAGTTCCAGAATGGCAGCCGCCTTATCCACGCGCTGTTTAACTTCGGCTTTAGGCACCCCGTTCATCTTCAGACCAAAACCCATGTTTTCCTGCACCGTCATGTGCGGGTACAAGGCATAAGTCTGGAATACCATCGCCACACCACGGTCAGCCGCGTCAACATGCGTCACATCATTGTCATCGATATGGATAGTCCCGGAAGTCACTTCCTCCAGACCCGAAATCATGCGCAGCAGTGTTGATTTACCACAACCGGAAGGCCCGACAAACACCACGAACTCGCCGCTTTCAACCGACAGGTCAACGCCTTTAATAACTTCGACTTTGCCAAACGATTTTGTCACTTTAGTTAACTGTACTGCGGCCATTTGTTCCTCCGGATCAGAATTGGGTTGTTTTTATCACCAAAGCAATGATAAACGAAAATAAGCGAAGATAAACGAAATATTTCACTTGAAATACCCGGATTATCTGTTACCTTGTTCCTCCAATCATTGCATACCAGTGCAATGCCATTGATCATAAACCCGATTTCGTGGATTATACAATGGCAAAGAGGAAGGTTTTAAACGGACATAGTGTATGATCCAGTCTTCGGGACTGTGCTCATCAGTGTCGAAAACAATACCTAGAGGAGGTACACATGCTTAAAAAACTACGCAAAGCGGCCTTAGTCACGGCGATGACGGGATTATTAGCCACTTCAGCCTGGGCAGGCGACCTGGTCATCAATTACGATGGTTCAGATCCTGCGCCGAAAGAAGCGTTTGAGAAAGTTATCGCCAGCTTTGAAGAAGCTCACCCGGATATTAAAGTCAAATGGAACACCTTCGATCACGAGGGTTATAAGACCTCGATTCGTAACTTCCTGACGGCTGAGCCACCCGATGTTGCCTCCTGGTATGCCGGTAACCGTATGGCTCCGTTCGTTAACGCGGGTTTGTTTGAAGATGTTACCGACCTGTGGGAAGAAGCCGGACTGAATGAGTCATTCGCTTCTGCTGCCGGTGCGATGACCATCGATGATAAGAAATGGGGCGTGCCTTATACCTATTATCAATGGGGTGTTTATTACCGCAAAGATCTTTTTGAAAAACATGGCATTGAAGTGCCTAAAAACTGGGAAGAATTCTTAGCGGCCAGTGCAAAGCTAAAGGAAAACGACATCACGCCCATCACCATCGGTACTAAATACCTGTGGACTGCGGCGGGTGTGTTCGATTACCTGAATCTGCGTACGAATGGTTATGCTGTGCACAATGACCTGACAGCCGGTAAAATCAAGTACACCGATGACCGCATCAAAAAGACTTTCGACCATTGGGATCAGCTGGTAAAACCCGGTTATTTCATCGAAAATCACGCGGCTATGTCATGGCAGGAAGCATTGGCACCGATGGTACAAGGCAAAGCAGCGATGTATGTGATGGGTAACTTTGCCGTTGCTCCATTACGTGAAGCGGGCCTGACGGATGATCAACTGGGTTTCTTCCAATTCCCGATGATTAACCCTAATGTTGAAATGGCAGAAAACGCTCCAACCGATACATTCCACATCCCTGCGAAAGCGAAGAACAAGGAAGATGCACGTACATTCCTTAAGTTCCTGGCGACTAAAGAAACTCAGGGTATGGT
>CACVAV010000366.1 GCA_902727945.1 uncultured Thiotrichaceae bacterium
TTAACACCCAGATCCATGGTATTAATATCAACAGAATCACGGATCAGGCCATAAATCACCAGACCATTCCAACCGTTTTTCACACCCTTAGCGGCCAGCATATCGCCCAACAAAGCACAGCGCGTAGAACCACCACCATCAACCACCAGCACCTTACCGGTGCCATCTTCAGCCATTAATTCACGCACCAACGAATTATCTTCGTGGATTTTAATCGTTACGATCTGGCCGGAAAAACGTGGATTCGCGCCATAACTCAAAAAACCGGGCTGCGCAATCTGTAGCGCTTTATCTTCGTTATCATCCAATAAATCAGCAGTTTTAAACGTCATATTAATCTCCTTAAAGGGCCACTCGCCGTTATGCTTTCAGGCCCAGAACATCCAGATTGCGCTGGCGGATATACTTCAATAACTCATCATTACGGGATAAATGACCTTTCGGATACCCTTGTGATTCAATCATTTCTGCCAACTTGGGTCGCCACTCACCACCCAGAGCCATTTGATCCGGAAAACAGTCTTCCAGTACTTCAATCATCGCTGCCACAGCAACTGATGCACCAGGCGATGCACCCAGTAAGGCTGATAGCGTTTTATCCTGAGTAGTGAGGACTTCTGTACCAAACTCAAGCTTACCGATCTTATTCGGGTCTTTCTTGATAATCTGCACACGCTGCCCCGCATGGGCCAAATCCCAATGCTCATCTTTTGCATTCGGAAAATAATTCCGCAATGACTTCATCCGTGCTTTCTGCCCCTGCAGCGCTTCTTTAATCAGATAGCGAACCAAAGCAAAATTTCTCAGGCCTACCGCCATAATAGGCAGAAAATTGTTCGGACGTACCGAACGAATCATATCTGTCCACGAACCTTCTTTCAGGAAGCGCATAGTGAAACCGGCAAAAGGCCCGAACAATAGCGCTTTCTCGCCATCAAGAATCCGGGTATCCAGGTGCGGGACAGACATAGGCGGCGCACCAATTGATGCCTTGCCATAGACTTTACCCCAGTGTTTCTCAACCACCTCAGGCGTACGACACACCAGCCACTGACCACTGACCGGAAAACCAGCGTAACCATCCACTTCTTCAACACCGGCATTTTGCAACAAGGGCAAAGCGCCACCCCCTGAACCGAGAAAGACAAAACCGGCATTCATGACCAACTTCAGGCCGCTCTTATTGTTTTCCATCTCGACCTTCCACAAACGATCGACATCACGCTTCAACTCAACAACATCGGTGTCCAGAATCAGCCGGAAACCCTCCTGCTTCTCTAAAGCATCGACCATGTATTCAGTCACCGAGCCAAAATCAACATCTGATCCATACGTTATACGGGTGGCTGCCACCTTTTCAGAAGGATCGCGCCCTTCCATGACTAATGGCATCCACTCAGCCAGCACCGCCGGGTCTTCGCTGTATTCCATATCCGAGAATTGCGCATAATTAGTCATCGCGTCATAACGCTTTTTCATGAATTTGACATTATCTTCTCCCCAAACAAAACCGATATGAGGCGTCTGATTAATGAAATTTTCAGGAGAAGGCAACAGCTCTTTGCCAATCAGGTAACTCCAGAACTGCAACGTAGTCTCAAAAGCACGATTAATCTTCAATGCCTTAGCAATTTCAATCGAGCCATCCGACTGTTCAGCCGTATAATTCAGCTCACAATAAGCCGCATGACCTGTCCCCGCATTATTCCAACCGCTGGTACTTTCACCCGCTACTTTGCTCAACCGCTCAACAATAGTAATTGAAAAATCAGGGTTCAATTGCTTCAACATTGTAGCCAAAGTGGCGCTCATAATGCCTGCACCGACTAACAATATATCTGTTTTCTGGATTTCCATGCTTGACTCCGTTGCTAATTACCGGATCAGATTGTGTCGACAATAATAGAAAAACATCGGACACAGCCCGCTTGATAGCAATATTCTCTCATTCATTGTCGACAATAATCAAGATGTTTTGGTTGCAGTGCAGCATTTTTTCATAAATAAAATATATTGATAGATCAAAGCATTGCCTCAACCAGCCTCAGATCAGCTTCAGTATCAACACCCGGCCCCGGAATCTCTCTCGCAATATCCACATGAATCCGGAAGCCGTAATACAGCGCGCGTAACTGCTCCAGTTTTTCCAAATGTTCCAGCTCACAAGGCTCTAATTCCGCAAAAGCACGCAAAAATGCAGCACGGTAAGCGTACATCCCCACATGACGCAGCCCGTACTCAGCCACCGGCTTACTGCCCGCTTTCGCAGCATCCCGCTGAAACGGAATCGGCGCACGGCTGAAATACAAAGCCATGTCATTAGCATCTGTCACTACTTTGACAATATTCGGATCAAGCAACTCAGACTCATCATGCAGCGGTGTTGCCAGCGTCGCGATCATCGCCTCATGCTGCATCAGCAGATTACTGGCCAATTGCACCAGATTAGCCACCGGCGTCAACGGCTCATCACCCTGAAGATTCACAATAACGGTATCATCGTGCCAATCATGAATTTGCACCACCTCGGCCAGACGGTCAGAACCCGTTTCATGATCAGTCGATGTCATACAAACATCCGCACCAAAGTCTTCGCAAACCTCACGAATCCGGTCATCATCCGTGGCAATAATCACCTGTTCAAAACCCTCAACCGCCATCGCCCGCTCATGAACATGCTGCACCAAGGTCTTACCTTTCAACACCCTAATTGCTTTCGCAGGCAAACGTGTCGACGCGTACCGCGTCGGAATCACCAACACAGGCTTCATTCGGCTAACTGCTCCACCTCATCCTGAGTTAACTCCCGCGCCTCAGCCTCCAACATCACCGG
>CACVAV010000367.1 GCA_902727945.1 uncultured Thiotrichaceae bacterium
ACTGAAGCAAATTCAGATTTCAGGCGCTCTTCACCCGGATCAATCACCAGTTCACTTTGCGTGCCGAATACCAGCTCTTCTACTGCAATAAAGCCATATAAATCAGCTTCATACACCTGCTTAGCAAAAATTTCATAAATCCTGTCCTGATTAATGAATGAGAGGCGATAGATGCGTGAACTATTATTCAAAGGTCTTCCCCAAAAAGCATCCCCCGCCTGTGACAGGGAGATTTAACATAAAGATTGCGCGTTTTAGCAGATTATACGCCGAAAGTCATTTTTCACCTTATAAACATGAAAAATGACTTTCATTACTTCAGCAGTTTGTTGGGGTGAAATCAGCTTTTTAAAGTGTCCGCTGAAATTCTCTGCTCAATAATGCCTTTCCATTTCGCCGGGCCGGTCTTATGCACAGATTCACCGGTACTATCCACCGCCACAGTCACCGGCATGTCTTTGACTTCAAACTCATAAATCGCTTCCATACCCATCTCAGGAAATGCCAGTACTTCCGCACCCACAATCGCTTTAGACACCAGATAGGCCGCACCACCCACCGCCATCAGATAAACCGCGCCATTATCACGAATCGCATCCAGGCCCATCGGGCCACGCTCAGCTTTTCCGATCATACCAACCAGACCGGTTTCTTCCAGAATCTGACGGGTAAATTTATCCATACGTGTTGAGGTGGTTGGCCCCGCCGGCCCCACGACTTCATCGCGTACCGGATCAACCGGCCCGACGTAATAAATCATCCGCCCTTTTAAATCAACCGGCAGCTTTTCGCCCTTATTCAGCATATCAATCATACGCTTGTGTGCCGCATCACGCCCGGTCAGCATCTTACCGGACAACAACACCGTCTCACCCGGTTTCAGGGTTTTCACTTCTTCCGGTGTAATGGTATCCAGATTCACCCGGCGTGCTTCATCACCACCGGCCAGTTCAATCTTCGGCCAGTTAGCTAAGTCAGGTGCTGTTTGTAAAGACGGCCCGCTGCCATCCAAGGTGAAGTGTGCATGACGGGTTGCCGCACAGTTCGGAATCATGCAAATCGGCAAAGAAGCCGCATGGGTCGGGTAATCCATAATTTTTACATCTAATACCGTTGTCAACCCACCCAGGCCCTGGGCACCGATGCCTAACTGATTCACCTTTTCAAATAATTCCAGGCGTAACGCTTCAACACGGTTTTGCGGGCCACGCTCCATCAGCTCATAAATATCCACCGGCTCCATCAGCACTTCTTTAGCCATCACCGCTGCTTTTTCAGCCGTACCACCAATACCAATACCCAACATACCCGGAGGACACCAGCCTGCGCCCATCGTCGGAACAGTTTTAAGCACCCAATCAACAATGCTGTCACTGGGGTTCAGCATCACCATCTTTGATTTATTCTCAGACCCGCCACCTTTGGCAGCCACATCAATGCTGACCGTATCGCCCGCCACCACCTCATAATGAATCACCGCAGGCGTGTTATCACGGGTGTTTTTACGCGCTCCGGCAGGATCAGCCAGTATAGAGGCACGCAATACATTATCAGGGTTCATATAAGCACGGCGCACACCTTCATTAATCATGTCAGTCAGCGTCATATCTGCATCCCACTGCACATCCATACCCACCTTGACGAACACAGTGACAATGCCGGTATCCTGGCAAATCGGCCGCCGACCTTCCGCACACATGCGCGAGTTAACCAGGATCTGGCCAATCGCATCTTTAGCAGCAGCAGACTCTTCATTCAGCCATGCCTTGTGCATCGCATCAACAAAGTCCTGTGGGTGGTAATATGAAATAAACTGCAACGCATCAGCTACGCTATCAATAACATCATCTTGTTTGATCAGGGTCATCTTAATCTCCACGAGGTAAATAAGGCCGGAAGTACGCATGCAAAATGCTATGCTGCTTACTCTGTTCATCGACTTTTTGTGTGCTGCACAAGATAGGTTATTTGAGCGTTCAAATCCAGTCTCAACAGACTTCTGTGCCAGCATGCCTCATTGCCGGAGACTGAATACCTATTTAAGCAAATAAAAACATAACTTTAGTGGAATATCCCACCTATGCATTTTTTTTTAACGGCATAGAATAGTGCGTGTTGATTATATTGCCATTGTAGGGAGATGAAAATATGTCCGCAGACAGAGTCGCAGAATTTTTAAAAGATCGCGCCCGAAGCCTTAACCTTAGCCAGACTGAACTGAGTCGAAGATCGAATCTATCACGACAGACATTATACCGTTTGTTTAGTGCTGATATTTCACAAGCAAAAATATCTACTATTGTGAAGGTATCCCGTGCACTTCAGGTCGAACCGACTGATGTCATGGGTATTTATTTTGGCCGATCCATTAAAACCGGTAGTACTATCCACTAATGCAACGCTCTCCAGACTGTTCACCGGCCTCCTCCGCCGTTCGGTGAACAGTGCAATACTGCCGACGGATTTTAATATCCGTCGGCACCTATTACAGCAGTTCGCTGGAAATCACCTAAATACATTGTTAGCATTCGTTTCCACATCAACTCGCTGAAGTCATTACTCATGAATAAAATTCGTATACTGCTGGGAAAAATTCCGCTACTGCCACTGGCGATGATCTCAATCATGCTCGGACTGGCTCCGTTTGTACCCGAGCCGCATTTGTGGGAAAAACTCAAAATGCTGGGCAACGGTACCCTCAGTGCACCGATAGATATTTTTGACTTATTGATGCATGCTCTGCCGGTCACTATTTTAATCCTTAAGCTGCTTTTTCAGAAAAAAGACACAGAATAGCGCCTTGATTT
>CACVAV010000368.1 GCA_902727945.1 uncultured Thiotrichaceae bacterium
TAGAAATACCGGCCTTCCTGTATTTTCAGGTAGGCTCCGCCACCGAAACACCAGAAATCACTTTTGACGCGACACCCAATTTGTCTGCTCAGGGTGCTTATGGTGGCCCGGCGCTGCCGACTGTGCCAGTCTTGACTCCGACCCGTATTACGGGAAGTGATGTGAGTGATGGAGTTAATGTGAAGGTGCGTGCTAACTGTGGTGATGTGAAATTAGCTTACAGTATTTCAGATAGCGCGGGGCTAGTTAGCGCCGAAGGTTATCACATTCCTTTTGATGCGCTGATAACGAGTAGTGATGACGCGGGTCTGAGTGCGCCTGTTTTGGCTAATGCAGCGAATCAGCAGGCCACTGTGGCAACAACCAGTTATGGCGCTGTCACCGATCGAAGTACTGTGTGGTATTACTCGTATAATAAACCGGATATGCCCGTATCAGGCGTGTATCAGGGAACGGTCACTTATCAGGCCAGCTGTTTGTAACTCGGTGGAGCATCTGGGTATTCACAAATTGAGTGCTGATGCTCCTGCTTTTTTGCGTAGCCAGTTCACTGCCGGTAACACACCCCGACGGTTAACTACCCAGCGTTCCAGCGCGAACTTTCCTGGAAATTTCATAATAGCCAAACCAAGCAAAATGGTTATCAATCCTTGTCCCGGCAGTATTAACATTGATATACCCGCCAGCAAGACAGGCAGCCCAAGGATATTGCGTAGCATGTTGCGTGGAGTCAGCAGCATGGCCCAGGAGCTTTCAGGTTGGTGATGCCGGAAGTAGTCCACAGGAATTCTGCTCAGTAACCAGGGCAATATCAGTAAAGAAAGTACGAAGGTAATAGCAGAAAATAATCCGCCCCAGGCAAAAACAGATTGATACTGTTGAAACCATAATGTGAGTTGTTCGATCATTGTTATGAAAAAACCGCCTAGAATTTACAAATATTTAACAACTAACTATACTGCCTCAATGACTGCCAAGATAGGCTTATCAACGCCATGAAGCAAGCGCCCGCCACAGAAACCATCCCTGCTTTCAAATACACATCTAATTTTAGATCAGACAATCTGAGGACATAAAATGAAGTCACTACTAGGTATTGGCGAATGTATGATTGAGCTATCCTCCGAGGGTGGACAGCTTTGGCGACAAGGTTTTGCAGGTGATGTATTTAACACCTTATGGTATGCCCGCGCTTTGATGGAATCAGATTCACAAGCGGCTTTTTTTAGCGCCGTCGGTGATGATCAGAGTTCCGCTGAATTGCTGGCCTTTATCGAAAATGCAGGTATATCCTGTGAACATATCCCTCATATTAAAGGCCGTGTGCCGGGGTTGTATAAAATTCATCTGGAGGGTGCGGAGCGCTCCTTTAGTTATTGGCGTGATTCGTCCGCCGCGAAGCAAATGTTGCAGGATCCGGATGTATTATGGGCCGCAGTGTCTGAAGCCGACGTCGTGTATTTATCAGGCATCACCGTGGCGATACTGCCGGATGAAGCGGCTGAGATTTTGATCAATGGCCTTCGTGGTGCGTTAAAGCCCGGCGCAAAAGTCGTGTTTGATCCCAATATCCGGCCTCGTCTATGGGCTGGTGAAGAACGTATGAAGGATGTACTAACCCGTACTGCCGCCATTTCAGATGTTGTTATGCCAAGCTTTGAAGATGAGCAAACCACCTTCGGGGATGCAACACCCTTGGCTACAGCACAACGTTATCAGGCTTTAGGTGTGAGTCAGGTAGTGGTTAAAAATGGTGCGGATGAAACCTTGTTTGTGGAAGGCGATGAAGTACGGCATTTTCCGGTGCCGAAAACGCGTGGCGTGGTCGACACCACGGCTGCCGGTGATTCGTTTAACGGTGCTTATCTGGCTGAATTCATGACTTCCGGTGATATTGATAAAGCTATCGCAGCCGCGCAGTGTTGTGCAGCTACCGTGGTGTGTAATAAAGGCGCATTAGTAGCGTTTGAGCGGGTGCAAAACGCCATAAATACGACAAAGGCAGGGTGATTGATGAGACAGACATGGCGTTGGTTTGGTGCGAATGATCCTATCTCGCTGGAAAATATCCGCCAGGCAGGCAGTCAGGGTATTGTCTCGGCATTACATGGTTATGCGCCGGGTCAGGTGTGGCCGAAGGAAGCTATTTTAAAGCATAAACAGCAGATTGAAGTAGCAGGTTTGACCTGGGATGTGTGCGAGTCCATTTGGATGTCGGATGAGATCAAACTTAAAGGTGCTGCTGCGGTTGAGGAAGTCGCTGCGTGGAAAGAAACATTACAGAATCTGGGTGAAGCAGGTGTAAAAACCGTTTGTTATAACTTCATGCCGGTGGTGGATTGGACGCGCACTGACCTCAATCATAAGCTGGACGGGCTGGGCATTGCACTGCGTTTTGATATGGTTGATTTTGTTGCTTATGATGTATTTATTCTGAAGCGTGACAAGGCGGTGCAGGATTATGAGGCTGATATAGTTGCGCTGGCTGAACAGCGTTTGCAAGACAAAACTGCTGATGAGGTTGCCTTGCTGGAAAAGAATATCGTCGCAGGACTACCGGGTGGTGCGGAAAGTCATGGTAGTGGTGAGTTTGCTAAACGTGTCGCCCGCTTTGATGATGTCAGCAATGAAGACATGCGTAACAATTTGATTTCTTTCCTTAAGGCAGTTATCCCAACCGCCGAGCAGCAAGGTATTAGTCTGGCGATCCATCCTGATGATCCGCCGTTTCCTTTGTTTGGTTTGCCGCGCATCGTGTCCACTGAGAACGATCTGGATTTCTTGTTTGA
>CACVAV010000369.1 GCA_902727945.1 uncultured Thiotrichaceae bacterium
TGGGTATCGAAACCATGGGTGGTGTGTCCACCAAGCTGATCAATAAGAACAGCACGATCCCGACAAAAGAGTCACAGACCTTCTCAACAGCAGACGATAACCAGACTGCGGTAACGGTACATGTGTTACAGGGTGAGCGCGAAATGGCACGTGACAATAAGTCACTGGGTCGTTTTGACTTACAGGATATTCCACCTGCACCACGTGGCATGCCACAGATTGAAGTAACCTTTGATATTGATGCTAACGGTATTCTGAATGTATCGGCGAAAGATAAAGCTACCGGTAAAGAACAGTCCATCGTGATTAAGGCTTCTTCCGGTTTGTCGGATGATGAAGTGGAACGTATGGTTCAGGATGCGGAAGCGCATGCTGAAGATGACAAGAAGCAGCGTGAACTGGTGGATACCCGTAATCAGGCCGAATCTTTGATTCACGGCACTGAAAAGTCACTGAAAGAATACGGTGACAAAGTGGATAGTGCTGATCGTGCTAACCTTGAAAATCTGATGAGTGAGTTGAAAGACGCAGTCAAGGGTGACAACAAGGACATCATCGAGCGTAAGAGCGAAGCATTAGGTGAAGCCTCTGGTCAGTTAATGCAGAAGATGGCTGGCACAGGTGCCGGGCCTGAAGCAGCTGCGGCGGCAGCGGCAGGTGCTGCTGGCGCAACGGGTGCTGAATCGGCTACTAAAGCAGAAGATGATGACATCGTTGATGCTGAATTTGAAGAAGTTGATAACGATAAGAAAAAGTAAGCTGCTTTGCAGCTTATAAATTCAGGCGCGGCGGTTTTAAACCCCCGCGCCTGTCTTCGTTTTACGATCTGTTCTTTTTAGGCGGTTTTCGCCGGAACTATTAACTATTACAAGTATTATCAGGGTACACCGATTATGTCCAAACGGGATTTCTACGAAATTCTTGGCGCTGAGAAAAACGCCAGTGAAGCCGATCTGAAAAAGTCTTTCCGTCGTTTAGCTATGAAATATCATCCTGATCGGAATCCGGATGATGCAGAGGCCGAAGGCAAGTTTAAAGAAGCCAGAGAAGCCTACGAAGTGCTGAGTGATGCCAATAAACGTGCTGCTTATGATCAGTTCGGTCATGCTGGTGTGGAAAAATCAGCAGGTGGCGGCGGTGGGCCGGGTGGCCAGGGCTTTGGTGATATTTTTGAAGATATTTTCGGTGATATTTTCGGCGGTAGTGGTGGCGGTGGACGTCGCGGTGGTGGGGGCGGTAATCGGGCGTATCGTGGCAGTGATCTGCAGTATAACCTTGAGTTGTCGTTGGAAGACGCTGTGTTCGGTACCGAAGTTGATATTCGTGTGCCGTCAATGCAAAGCTGTGAGCCTTGTAATGGTAGTGGTGCGAAAAAAGGCTCCCAGCCGGAAACCTGCCAGACCTGTCATGGTCAGGGCCAGGTGCGCATTCAGCAGGGTTTCTTCTCGGTTCAGCAGACATGTCCGCAGTGTCATGGTCAGGGCAAGGTTATTTCTGATCCTTGTACCGAATGTCAGGGACAGGGCAGGATAGAAGAGCAGAAAACGTTATCGGTGCGCATTCCGATGGGTGTGGATACCGGCGACCGTATTCGTCTGGGTAATGAAGGCGAGGCCGGATTAAATGGCGGGCCTGCCGGTGATTTGTATGTACAGGTACATGTGAAAGCACATGATTTATTTACCCGTGATGGTGATAATCTGTACGCTGATGTGCCTTTGCGTTTCACGACCGCGACACTGGGTGGTGACATTGAAGTCCCGACGCTGGAAGGCAAGGTGACTTTGAAAGTCCCGGCTGAAACCCAGAGTGGCAAAAAATTCCGTCTGCGTAATAAGGGCGTTAAGTCAGTACGTAGCGCCAGTGTGGGCGATCTGATTTGCACGGTAGTGGTTGAAACGCCGGTTAATCTGACCAAGCGCCAGCGTGAACTATTGGCAGAGTTGGATGAATCAATGGACGAAGGTGGTAAGCGTCATAGTCCGCGTGAGCACGGCTGGCTGGATAAAGCAAAAGGCTTTTTTGATGATGTGAAACATGCATTCACAGACACTAAAGAATAAACACTGATGGAAGTAAGGACAGGAGTAGGCGTATGGCAGAGGTAATACGAATCGCAATCGTGGGTGCTTCCGGGCGCATGGGTAAAACCCTGATTGAGGCTTGTGCTGAACAGGACGCACTTGAGGTGACGGTGGCCACTGAACATCCGCACAGTCCTTTGTTAGATGTTGATTCCGGTGCCCTGGCCGGTGTGGGTGAGAATAAAGTCATGATTGCACCGTCATTAGCCGCTGCCGCCGGTGATTTTGACGTGCTGATAGACTTCACCCGTCCGGAACCGGCGCTGGCGCATTTGCAGTGGTGTGTGGATAACAATAAGAAAATGATTATCGGCACCACGGGTTTTGATGATAAAGGTAAGGCTGCGATTCAGGCCGCTTCTGAGAAGATTGGTGTGGTGTTTGCGGCTAATATGAGTGTGGGTGTGAACCTGACATTGAAGTTGCTGGATATGGCAGCGCGGGTGTTGGGTGATTCGGTGGACATCGAAGTCACCGAAGCACATCACCGTCATAAAGTCGATGCTCCCTCCGGTACAGCATTGGCGATGGGCGAAGTGCTGGCTGATGCGCTGGGGCGTGATTTAAAAGCATGTGCGGTTTATGCGCGTGAAGGTCATACCGGCGAACGGGATCGTCAGACGATTGGTTTTCAGACTATTCGTGCCGGTGATATTGTCGGTGAACATACCGTGATGTTTGCGGATGTGGG
>CACVAV010000370.1 GCA_902727945.1 uncultured Thiotrichaceae bacterium
GGTAACCCTTATCTGCACCCCGATGGTTATGACTGGCCGGATAATGCGGAACGCTATTGCGTGTTCTCACGGGTGGTGGCGCAGTTAGCGGATGATGCTTTGCAGCTTGACTGGCGGCCTGACGTGGTACATGTGCATGACTGGCAGACGGGGTTAGTGCCTGCGTTACTGGAAGATGTTTCACCACGGCCTCGCTGTGTGTTTACCATTCATAATCTCGCCTACAGCGGGCGTTTCTCGCGTGAGATCTTTGAACGTCTCCACCTGAAGTGGCATTGGTGGTCGGAAGAGGGTATGGAATTCCACAGTGGATTTTCGATGCTCAAAGCGGGCATTGTGTATTGCGATGTATTGAACACGGTAAGTCCGACCTATGCTAACGAGATATGCACTGCTGAATTTGGTTATGGTATGGAAGGTTTACTACAGTCCCGTCGCCATAAGTTACACGGTATTTTAAACGGGGTGGATGGTGCTTCATGGGATCCCGCCACGGACGTTTACCTGCCGGAGAATTACACGCCGGAAAACATTCAGCCGGGTAAGCAAAACAACAAAAAAGCCTTGTTAGAAGGCTTTGGTTTTGATGCGACACAACAGCAGTTGCAACAACCTTTACTGGGTTTTGTAGGCCGCCTGGTTGATCAAAAGGGCGTTGATATGATGCTCGGTGCAATTCCTGAGCTGGTGCATCACACGGATGCCTGTTTTGTCTTATTGGGTAGTGGTGATTATGGTCATGAGCAGCACATGAATGAACTGGCCCGGCGTTATCCGCAGCGGGTTAATGTGTATATCGGTTATGACGAAGGACTGGCCCACCTGGTCGAAGCGGGTTGTGATTTATTTATGATGCCCTCGCGTTTTGAACCCTGCGGTCTGAATCAGATGTATAGCCTGAAATATGGCACCCTGCCGGTGGTGTATAATACCGGTGGTCTGGCGGATACGGTGGTGAATGCCACGGATGAAAATATACGCAACAAACGTGCCAATGGCTTTGTATTTTATAACGCGACGCGTGAGGCCTTCACCAGTACGGTTTTCTGGGCACTGGGCCATTTTGTGAATAAAAAACACTGGCAGCAACTGCAGCGTAATGCGATGCAGACTGATTTTGGCTGGGAACGTAGCGCACAGACTTATATGGATATATATAAGTTTTAACTTAATTTTAATGGCGACAATATTGTGAAAAACAAAATACCTTCAGTTACTGCAACACTGAATAAACCTGATAATAGTACACAGGCGATCGCTGATGATTTTCAGCATTACTTGTCGAATCATCTCGGACGTAATCAACATTGTGATCCGATTTACCTGTATGAAGCCTTGTCTTATGCCATCCGTGATCGTTTGATGCCGGGGTGGTGTGAGACTAATCAGAAAACCCGTTTAGCAGCGGGCACCCGTCGTGCTTATTACATGTCACTGGAATTCCTGATTGGTCGTTCATTGAGTAACAACCTGCTGAATCTGGGCATTACCGATAATGTAGATAAGGCGCTGAACGAGCTGGGTAATGATCTGGAGCTGATTGAAGATCAGGAAGCGGATGCCGGTTTGGGGAATGGCGGCCTGGGTCGTCTGGCAGCTTGTTTTATGGACAGCTGTGCGACGCTGGGCCTGCCGGTATTGGGTTATGGTATCCGTTATGAATATGGCATGTTCCGCCAGCATCTGGATAATGGTTATCAGGTGGAAAGCCCGGATCATTGGTTGCGTGATGGTAACCCCTGGGAAATTGAGCGGACAGAATTCAATCAGGAAGTGCGTTTTGGTGGCCGGGTTGAATACTACACTGATGAGAAAGGCAAACAGCGTACCCACTGGGTAGATACACGTAATGTGTTGGCGATTCCTTATGATATGCCGATCGTTGGTTATAAGAATGACACTGTGAATACGCTGCGCTTATGGAAAGCGACGGCTACGGATGTGTTTAATCTGGATGAGTTTAATGCGGGCAGTTACACCGAAGCGGTTCAGGAAAAGAATAATGCAGAACATATTTCCATGGTGTTGTACCCGAATGACAGCAGTGAAAACGGTAAAGAATTACGCTTGCGCCAGCAGTATTTTCTGGCATCCGCCAGTTTGCAGGATGCGATTCGTATCTGGGAATTAGCCGCCACAGAAGATGGAAAGTCTGCTGATTACCGCCGGTTTGCGGCGGACAATGTATTCCAGATGAATGATACGCACCCGACGATTGCGGTCGCCGAATTAATGCGTATCCTGATGGATGATAAGCTGCTGGGTTGGAATGAGGCCTGGGCTATTACCACTAAATCAATGGCTTACACTAATCATACCTTGCTGCCTGAAGCGTTGGAGCGCTGGCCGGTGCATTTATTTGAACGTTTATTGCCACGCTTGCTGGGTATTATTTATGAAATCAATGCCCGTTTCCTCAAGCAGGTAGGACAACGCTGGCCGGGTGATACTGAACGTCAGCAGCGCATGTCGATCATTGAAGAAGGTGATAATCGTCAGGTGAGAATGGCCTGGTTGGCGATTGTGGGCAGTTTTTCGGTCAATGGCGTCGCGGCATTGCATTCCCGTTTATTGGTAGAGGGTTTGTTCCGTGATTTCTATGAGCTGTGGCCGGAAAAATTCAACAATAAAACCAATGGTGTGACGCCACGCCGCTGGATTGCTCATGCTAACCCTGAAATGAGTCGTCTGATCACGGCTGAAATAGGTGATCAGTGGGTAAGGAATCTGGCTGAACTGGAAAAGCTGAAGCCGCTGGCCGGTGAGCAGCATAC
>CACVAV010000371.1 GCA_902727945.1 uncultured Thiotrichaceae bacterium
AACAGCAGTGCATCGGCCAGTGGGCGCTTGATGTGATCCTGGATAACACGCTCCATCGGACGTGCGCCCATGAGCGGATCAAAGCCCTTCTCAGCCAGCCATGCACGACCTTTCTCATCAATCTTGATGGTGACCTTTTTAGACTCCAGCTGTGCTTCCAGCTTAATAATAAACTTATCAACCACCGAACTAATGACTTCAGGTGTGAGTGAGTTAAACTGAATAACAGCATCCAGACGGTTGCGGAATTCTGGTGTAAAAGTACGTTTCACCGCCTCCATCGCATCACTGGTATGATCCTGCACAGTAAATCCAAGCGACTTACGGCTAATGTTTTCAGCCCCGGCATTACTGGTCATCACCAGAATAACATTCCTGAAATCAATTTTCCGGCCACTACTGTCCGTCAATGTACCGTGATCCATAATCTGTAGTAACAAATTGAACACATCAGGGTGTGCCTTTTCAATTTCATCCAGCAACACTACTGAGTGCGGGCGCTTATTAACAGCGTCGGTCAGTAAGCCACCTTCGTCATAACCCACATAACCCGGAGGTGCACCAATCAGGCGGGAGGCCGTGTGACGCTCCATGTACTCCGACATATCAAAACGCAGCATTTCAATGCCCATGCGCGAAGCCAGCTGTTTGGTGACTTCTGTCTTACCCACACCGGTAGGCCCTGCAAACAGGAACGAACCAATCGGACGGATCTCTTCACGCAGGCCGGAACGCGCCATTTTGATGGCGGCAGTCAACTGGCCTATCGCATCATCCTGTCCGAAGATAACCATCTTCAGGTCACGCTCCAGATTTTTCAGAATATCCATATCTGAACTGGAGACAGTCTTGGGCGGAATCCGCGCAATCTTAGCAACAATGTCTTCAATATCAGACACGTTAATAGTTTTCTTGCGGGTATTGGCTGGCTTCAAACGACGGTTAGCACCCGCCTCATCAATCACATCAATCGCCTTATCCGGCAGGAAACGATCCGTAATATAGCGTTCCGCCAACTCAACCGCTGCTTTCAGTGCAGGCTGGGTATATTTAACTTCATGATGTTCTTCAAAACGGGACTTCAGCCCTTTCAGAATATCAATAGTCTCTTCGATGGTTGGCTCATTCACATCAATTTTCTGGAAGCGACGCGCCAAAGCACGGTCTTTTTCAAAAATGCTGTGATATTCCTGGAAGGTAGTCGAACCAATACACTTCAGGTCACCGGAAGACAACACGGGTTTAATTAAGTTGGAAGCATCCATCGTACCGCCGGACGTTGCACCGGCACCAATAATGGTATGAATTTCATCAATAAACAGGATGGCGTGGTCTTCACCCTGAATCTGATTAATCACGGCTTTAAGGCGTTTTTCAAAATCACCCCGGTACTTAGTACCCGCCAGCAACGCCCCCATATCCAGCGAATAAATAGTGGCATCCGCTAATACTTCGGGCACTTCCTCGTCGACAATCCGACGCGCCAGACCTTCAGCAATCGCAGTTTTGCCCACACCGGCTTCACCCACCAGCAAAGGATTATTCTTACGGCGACGGCATAATACCTGAACCGTACGCTCTACCTCATGATCACGGCCAATCAATGGGTCGATCTTTCCGGCTTCAGCCAACTCATTCAAATTACTGGCAAATTTATCCAACGCACTTTGTTGAGCCTCAGCTTCGGCTTCCGCCTGTCCCGGCTCACCTTCCGAACCCTGCATTTCACTACCGGCATCTTCATGGAAGTCAGGCAGGTGCTCGTCTTTACGAATACCGTGCGATACAAAGTTAACCACGTCAAGACGGGCAACATCGCACTGCCCTAAGAAGTAAACAGCATGTGAATCCGGCTCGCCAAAAATGGCCACCAGCACCGTATCACCTGTCACCTCACCTTTCCGGGAGGACTGAGCGCTATAAACCGCCCGGTGAATAACCCGCTGAAAACCGAGCGTCGGCTGTACATCACGCTGCTCATCCTCAGGAATTAATGGTGTATTTTCCTCAATAAAACTTTGCAATTTCTGGCGCAGTACGGGTATATCTACGCTACAGGCACGCATGACATCCGCAGCACTGGGGTTATCCAGCATCGCAAGCAGTAAGTGTTCAACAGTCACAAATTCATGATGACTGTCCCGTGCATCACGGAATAGTGTGTTGATCGAAGTTTCGACTTCAGTGCTTAACATAATTTTTTCCCTTTATGCTTCTTCCATCGTGCAGAGCAGTGGATGTTGGTTTTCACGGGCATATCGATTGACTTGTGCAACCTTAGTTTCAGCGATATCGCGGGTATACACGCCACACACACCTTTTCCTTTGGTATGAACATGCAACATGACCCTTGTTGCAGCCTCATGATCCAACCGGAAGAACAATTGTAATACATCTATTACAAAGTCCATGGGTGTGAAATCGTCATTCAAAAGTATAACTTTGAAACGCGATGGTTCCTCCACCTCTGGGCGGGCATCTTCTACCGCTACACCAGAATCATGGTCTTCGGAACCTTTTTGATCATCATCTGCCATAAAACCTGTCCTGAATTTAAGCTTAGTTCAGCCTAAGCAATCTGTGTAATCGAAATCATCATTATTGTCGTTTACTGTGGAAATTAAAAATTTCCATACTTGCGAAACATAGTCTCTACATGCGTATTACTCCCGAAAAAAGAGTATTCATACAGTATGGGGGCAACAGCACAAAATTAAAGTCAGGGTTCGCCAGCTACCCAAAAGTGCAGCCGGTGACCCGTATTTTCAGC
>CACVAV010000372.1 GCA_902727945.1 uncultured Thiotrichaceae bacterium
TTGGTGGCCGTGGTTCGCGAATGGCTCAGGCAGCAGGAGGCTTCGCATGTATGAGTTTGCCTGGTGGTGGCTGTTTGCCTGCCTGCCATTACCGCTGTTAGTGCGTTGGTTGTGGAAGCCTGCACAGGATGAGCGGGGTATTGCCTTGCGTGTGCCGTTTATGCGTGAGTTTCAGCGCGAAGAGAAGCAGGCGGGACGCTCATGGGCATCATGGCTGACGCTACTGTGTGCCATTCTGGGCTGGTTAGCCTTGGTCACCGCCGCAGCGCGTCCGGTGTGGGTAGGTGAGGCGACAGCTTTACCGGTGTCCGGTCGTGATCTGATGCTGGCGGTTGATTTATCCGGCAGTATGCAGGAGCAGGATTTTCGGGTAAACCGGCGCATTGTTGATCGTTTGTATGCGACCAAAGTGGTGGCGGGTGAGTTTCTGGCGCAGCGTGAAGGTGATCGTATCGGATTGGTGTTGTTTGGTGATCAGGCTTATTTGCAGGCTCCTCTGACCTTTGACCGTAAGACGGTGCGTACCTTGCTCAATGAGTCAGCTATCGGGCTGGCGGGTGAGCGTACCGCGATTGGGGATGCGATTGGTTTGTCATTAAAACGTTTGCAGGATAAACCGGACAAAAACCGCGTATTAATTCTGATGACCGATGGTGCTAATACAGCGGGAACGGTCAGTCCGCTTGAAGCGGCGGATATGGCAGCGATTGAAGGCTTGAAAATTTATACCGTGGGCATTGGCTCAGAAAGTCAGCAGACCCGCAGCATGTTTGGTTTTAGTCTGATTAATAAAAGTGCTGAACTGGATGAAAAGCTGCTGATAGATATTGCGGAGAAAACCGGTGGGCAGTATTTCCGTGCGCGTGATACCGATGAGTTTCAGCGGATTTATAAGGAGCTGGATCGTTTAGAACCGGTTGAACAGGAGGCGGAGAGCTGGCGTCCGCAACAGGAGCTGTTCCGCTGGCCACTGTCACTGGCTTTTTTGCTGGGCTTATTGGCCTTTGTTTTGCGGCTGGAGACAGATGCATGATGAGTGATTTCCATGATTTCCATTTTATGTATCCGGACTGGTTGTGGCTGCTGCTGGTGATACCCTTAGTGTTGTGGCGTATTTTACGTCAACAGGGTAAAGGTGATTGGTCGGGCATTGTTGATGATCAGCTGGCACCTTTTGTGTTGAGCGGTAATGAACAGCCGCATCGTTTGCGTACCGCGTTGATTATTGGTTTGCTGAGTCTATTAGCGATACTGGCTTTATCCGGCCCGGCGTGGGAGAAAAAGCAGTTACCGGCTTTTCGTAGTCAGCAGGCTGTGGTGGTGGCGCTGGATTTATCGGCCTCCATGTACGTCAGGGATATGAGTCCGAACCGGCTGGATGCGGCGCGATTTAAGTTATTGGATTTATTGAATAGCCGTAAGGATGGCCAGACCGGTTTGGTGGTGTTTGCCGGTGATGCGTTCGTGGTTTCCCCGTTGACGGATGACACCGACACCATTGCGGCGCAAGTGAAGAATTTATCACCGGAAATTATGCCTGCACAGGGTAGTTATCTGAGTGCTGCGATTACTAAATCGGTAGAAATTCTTGATCAGGCAGCGCAAGGTAACGGCCATATACTGTTGATCAGTGATGGTGCTAGTGATGCTGCTCAGGCGCAGCAGGCTGCGGAAGTGGCTTATAGCAAAGGTTATACCGTTTCGGTGCTGACTGTGGGTACTGAAGCGGGTGCACCTGTTCCATTAAGTAATGGTGGTTTTCTCAGCGACAGTAATGGTACAACAGTCATTCCGCAGCTGGACAGTAAGACACTCGGTAGTATAGCGAATGCCGGGCAAGGGATGATCGTTGGTCACCGTATTGATGACCTGGATTTGAAGCAGCTGAATACTTTGTGGGCGTCAAGTTTGCAGGATGCCGCCTTGTTAGCCGGGGATGATCGTAAACTGGATGCCTGGTTTAATCAGGGCATCTGGTTGGTTTTATTATTGATTCCGGTCGCTATGTTGTTCTTTCGCCGTGGTTGGTTGGCAGTTTGGTTATTGGTATTTGTGCTACCACAACCACAACAGGTTGAAGCGGCGATGTGGGATGACTTGTGGCAAACGCCGGATCAACAGGGGCAACAGGCGTTGCAAGCCGGTGATGCTGAGACTGCTGCCGGCTTGTTTAAGAATGAGGATTGGAAGGCTGCAGCTGCCTATCGGGCTAAAGATTATGCACAGGCGGAAAAATTTTACGCAGGCAGTAAAACTCAGGAGGGTCTATATAACTATGGTAACGCACTGGCACGGCAAGGAAAGCTGGATCAGGCGATTGCAGCCTATGATGAGCTGCTGAAACAGAATCCCGATCATAAAGATGCTTTGCATAATAAAAATGTGGTGGAATCTCAGAAGCAGCAACAGGAACAAAATCAGGACGCTCAGGATAACCAGAACGGCGAACAGAATAATCAAAATAACGATCAGCAGGACGGTGATAATCAGCAGCAAAACCAATCCGGTGAGTCTGATGACCCTGCTTCACAGCAGGCCTCGGAGTCGCCACCGGAAAACCCGGCTGAACAAAGTGAGCCGGAAGCGTCTGATCAGTCAGCTGATGAAGCCGAACAGGAACCGTCTGAACAAGAACAAGGAAGTAATCCGGAACAGGCAATGGACGCAGAAACGAAAGAACAAGAGCAGGCGATGGAACAATGGCTGCGCAGAATACCTGATGACCCCGCTGGTTTGTGGCGGCGTAAATTTCAGTATCAATACCG
>CACVAV010000373.1 GCA_902727945.1 uncultured Thiotrichaceae bacterium
ATGGAAGCTTTGCCGCCATTACGGGGTGTGGTGCATGCTGCGATGGTACTGGATGATGCCATCGTTCGCAATTTGAGCGCCGAGCGTTTCCGTAAGGTGTTAGCGCCGAAAATGTTAGGGGCATGGAACCTGCACCAATTAACCAAAGATATGCAGCTGGATTTCTTTGCCCTGTATTCTTCGATTACCACTTATTTAGGTAATCCGGGGCAGGCTAATTATGTTGCTGCCAATATGTATCTGGAGTCACTGGCTGCATTGCGTCAGTCACAAAAGCTTCCGGCGACTTTTGCGGCATGGGGACCTTTAGATGATACGGGTTATCTGGCCCGTGAGCAGGAAACCAAGGATGCGTTGCAGGCACGGTTGGGTGGCCATGCGCTGACCAGTGCTCAGGCGCTGGATACGCTGGAGCAGTTATTGTGTAGTGACAAAGTCGGCGCGACCCTGATTGATATGGATTGGAATGTGGTGCAGCGGGTGATGCCTGCTGCCCGATCAGCCAAGTATACTGAGTTACGGCGTCTTGCTAAGGGGGCGGATGAAGGTGATCAGGGTGATGATATTGCCAGTCTGATCGCAGGGCTGTCACCCGAAGCAATTCATGAGCTGGTGGCTGATTTACTGATGGCTGAAATAGGTGGAATCCTGCGTCTGCCACGGGAAAAAATGGCGGCGGATAAATCCGTATTTGATTTGGGCATGGATTCTCTGATGGGTATGGAGTTGGTGCTGGCGATTGAGGAACGTTTCGGGGTGCGCTTGCCGGTGATGGCATTGACTGAAGGTGCTACTATTAGTCGTATTGCTGAGAAAATTGCAGGGCAGTTGTCCGGTAATGGTGAAGTGCAAAAGGTGCCCTCATTAGCGTCCCGTGCAGCAGATACCGTTAGAAAACACGGTGAAGACCTGTCCGAAGCGCAGTTGAATAAAATGGTGGATGACGTATCTGATGGCGATGGACGGCCTGAAAGTGATTAAATAAATTTTAAAGTCCTGTTAGGCAAGGTTAGGCGTATGACCGGGAAAAATCCTTTTGGTTTGAGTGATGGTATGAAAGAGCAGTTGGCGGCTGAGCTGTTGGCAAGGCATGCGCGCAAAAAAGAAAAGAAGAAGGCAAATGCACGGTTACCCAAAAAGCCGGTTAGGAAAAGCCTTTCAGGGCGGAATGATGGTATTCCGGATGAGTTTTGTCGCTTTGATAAATTTCCTAATTATGAGGAAATCAGGGTAATTGAGTCCGGTGGTAAGCAGCTGGGAATTAAGAGTCCGTTTTTTAAGACCCACGATCAATCTGCGGGTGCAACCACACAGATTGCCGGCCAGGAATATATCAATTTTGCCAGCTACAATTACCTGGATTTATGTGGCCATCCACAGGTAAATCAGGCGGCTAAAGATGCGATTGATCGTTATGGTACTTCAGCCTCTGCCAGTCGCATGGTATCCGGTGAGCGTGCTATTCAGCAGGAATTGGAGCGCAGTCTGGCAGATCTGTATGAAGTGGATGATTGTGTAGCTTTTGTTAGCGGTCATGCGACCAATGTCACCACCATCGGTTATTTGTTTGAAAAGCCCGACCTGATTTTGCATGACGCTTTAGTGCATAACAGTATTTTGCAGGGCATTCAGTTGTCAGGTGCACGCCGCATGTCGTTTGCACATAATGACTGGGAAGCGTTGGAGACTTTGCTGGAGCAACACCGCAAAGATTTTGAGCGGGTACTGATCGTTGTTGAAGGCATTTACAGTATGGATGGCGATTTCCCTGATTTGCCCGAGTTTGTCCGCATTAAACGGCAGCATAAAGCCTTTCTGATGGTGGATGAGGCGCACTCCTTGGGGGTTATGGGGGCGACTGGAAAAGGTATTCGTGAGCATTTTGGTGTGGCCGGAAAAGATGTCGATATCTGGATGGGCACGATGAGCAAGACCTTGTCCGGTTGTGGCGGTTATATTGCGGGCGAACAGGCATTAGTGCATCACTTGCGCATCTCTGCACCTGGCTTTCTTTACAGTGTCGGTATGTCACCGACGCTGGCGGCGGCGGCCAATGAATCTTTAAAGCTCATGCTGGCTGAGCCTGAGCGGGTTAAGCAGTTACAAGCTAATGGTAAGCGGTTTGTCGGGTTATGTCAGCAAGTGGGGATTGATACCGGCGTAGCGCCCGGTTTTGCTGTGATTCCTGCGATTCTTGGGGGTTCGGCACGTGCGGGTATGGTGGCTAATCAGATGTTTGACAGGGGTATTAACGTTCAGCCGATTTTCTACCCGGCGGTGGAAGAGGGTATGGCACGTTTGCGCTTTTTTATCAGCAGTGCGCATACCGAAGAGCAGCTTCGTTATACCGTGGATGCGCTGTCTGAAATTTTGGCGGCGAAGAAATAAACGGTATGTCTGCTAAACGTTTACGACTGGTTTTGTGTACCTACCCCGGTGTTTATTCTGACATTGTGCTGGATGAACTAGTGCGGGCTGAGGATATTGATCTGGTGGGTGTTATTGTCTCGACACGTGTGCTGAAGAAAGATTGCAATCACTTTTTGGCTGGCGTGCGCCAGATACAGCAGTCTGGCTTACGTTATGCGACCTATCTGTTCGTTGTGACTTCTTTATATGCCGGTTTGCGGTTTGTTTTCGGGAAGCCGACCTTGCAAAAGCGTCTGGCTAAAAAAGGTATTCCTGTGTTGAAAACTCAGGATATTAACGATGCACCCGGTCTGAGTTTTTTGCAGGAGCAGCAGCCTGATATTTTATT
>CACVAV010000374.1 GCA_902727945.1 uncultured Thiotrichaceae bacterium
ATACCCGCGCCTGTTGCTGGCTCATCAGTACTCATAGTAATCATGCCAACTTTGCGGCAGCCTCAATCTCTTCGTCCTCACTCTCAACCTCCGGCAATTCCGTAAACCCAAAGTCCTCCAGAATCGCGTACCCCGCAGGCAGCACCATCAGAATCAGCACCGTAGAAGTCAGCATGCCAAAACCAATACTGGTCACCAGCGGAATCAATACCTGCGCCTGTGTACTGGTTTCTGCCAGCAGCGGCAGTATCCCGGCAATTGTCGTAATCGAGGTCAGAAACACTGCGCGAAACCGGTCACGTACTGCCTGTCCGGCAGCTTCATGCAGGTTCATCCCTTCAGCACTGCGCATTTTCACAAACTCCACCAGCAGGATCGAATCGTTCACCACCACTCCGGCCAGCGCCACAAAACCAATCATACTCGGCAGGCTCATGCTTAATCCCATCAGGATATGCCCCCAGATCACCCCGATCAGTGCCATTGGAATATTCATCAGCACAATCAACGGCTCACGGTAGTTACTGAATTGCAAACTGAGTAACAAATACACTCCGGCAATGCCCAGCACAAAACCCACCAACACCGACTGACTGGTCTCCGCACTATTTTGCGTTTCACCTTCCAGCCCGACCATCAGGCCGGGATAGCGTTCTTCCAGCTCCGGGAAAAAGCGCTTTTGCACATCCGCGATGATCTGCCCGGCATTCGCCACCGCCGAATCCACATCAGCGCCCACCGTCACCGTTTGCTGATGATTAATACGCACAATCCGCGCAAACTCACGGGTCTCCTTAATCTCAGCAATCGCCGTCAACGGCATCGCCACGCCCTGCTTCGACAACACGGTCAGCTGCTCAAAATCCTGTAACGCCTGCTGCGGATCACTGTCCAGTTGCACATTGATCTCATACGCCTCACGGCCCAGGTAGACATCACTCACCTTCACGCCCTGATAAGCCGAGCGCAACTGATTCGACAAATACTGTGCATCCATACCGGAATTCAGCGCCCCCGGTCGGAGCTTAATAATAAATTGCGGCTTACCCGGACGCAGGTCATCCAGAATATTACTGATACCGGTGTAACCCGATAGCCAGTGTTGTAAATCCCAGGAAGCACGCGACAAAGTATCCAGATCCAAGCCCTGAAGACGAATGGACACTGCCTGCCCGCCCGGCCCGAAACCCGGCTCTTTCAGCAATATGCTCAGCGCATCCGGGATCACCGGTGTATGTTCCCGCCACTTGCGCATCAGGTCGTGTAAGGAGTTATTACGCAACTCGGCACTCAATAACTCCAGCCCGATAGTCGCCAGATGTTCACCACTTTCACTGGCATCACCATTCTCGCTATAAGTCACCTGCTTAATGCGCACCAGCTCACCATTATCTTCAGGTTTCATCTCCGCCAACGCCAGATCCAGACTGTCGAGCAGCGTTTGCACCACTTCTTCAGTGCGTGACAACCGTGTGCCCTGAGGTAGCAGGATACGCGCTTCCACCTGATTCCCCTCAGTATCCGGGAAACCCTTGAACGGCAGTGCACCGGAAGCCAGCATACTAATCGAGAATATTAAGAGCGCAATCGTGCCGCCGACCACCATATAACGCAGCTTAATCGCCAGATCCGCCAGCTTACCGACACCTTCGGTTAATAGCATAAACGATTTATCCAGCCACAAACGCAGTGCCGAGCGCCCCCCGGCATCACGCCGCTTTTCCAGCGAGTGCTTCAGGTGATGCGGCAGGATTAAAAACGCCTCAAGCAGACTAACACTCAGTACCGCCAGCAAGACCACCGGTATGACACCCAGAATCTGCCCCATATCGCCCTTCATAAACAGCAGGCTGCCAAACAAAAACACCGACGTGATAAAAGAAGAAAACACGCCTCTGGCAACCCGGCTAACCCCGTCAGTGGCTGCCTGTACCGGGGTTTTGCCTTTGCGGTATTCCGTCTCAATACTCTCAGCCAGCACAATGGCATCATCCATCAGAATCCCGATAGCCATCAGTAGCGCCACCATCGAAATCATATTGATACTAATACCGGCGATACTCATAATCACCAATCCGCCCAGAAACGAAATCGGCAGGCCCATCGCCACCCAGAAGGTATAACGCCAGGTAAAAAACAGAAATAACACCCCTACTGCCAGTAACAAACCCTGCCAACCGTTTTTCAATAGCATCGTCAGCCGGTCGCGGACAATCGTTGCGCTTTCCTGAGTAATGTATAAATGCGTACTGTCCGGCAGGCGCTCATTTTCCTCATCGACAAAGGCTTTGACCGCATCATAAACCTTCAGCGTATCATCGGTTTTATTCTTACTGATCAGAATCGTTGCGGCAGGTTTGCCATTGATTTCTGTCCGCTGAGCGACATCACTGAACTTATTCCGGATGGTCGCAATATCACCTAAGCGCAACTGACCGCCCTGATCACTGTTAAGGATCACCAGATCAGCCAGGGCTTCCGGAGTGCGACGCGCGTTTTCAAAGCGGATCTGATAAGCACGCTCATCGGTTTCCACCTCACCCGCCGGTAAATCCAGCGCCTGCGCCTTAATCAGACTGGCAATATCACTGACACTCAGTTTGTATTGCTGCAAGACTTCAGGGCGGATTAGCACGGAGTATTCATGGGTGGAAAAACCGGTGACCTCAACAATTTTGACCTGAGGCATGGCCAATAAGCGGTTGCGATAATCCTCAGCCAGTGCTTTTAACTCTGACTGCTTCAGGT
>CACVAV010000375.1 GCA_902727945.1 uncultured Thiotrichaceae bacterium
TCCAGGTGCCCGGCGGGCTGGTTCAATAACATGTGGCCGCGAATGGCTTCTTCAACCATCAGATAACGGTTGTCCTGTTCAATGATGCTGGCCACAACGACCCGGGGCTTCCAGACCATAAATTATCCTGATTAATAGCTTTAATAATTAGTTGCTTATTCTAAACGCATCCGCCATAAAATCCTATCAGCAGTGTACGGAGTGTCGGTTTAAGTATTTAATGCGCCGGTTTTGGTACGGGACTGATGAATTTTGTTGACAATCCGTGTCTGTTGATCGGGGGTAATGTCAATAGTGCTTACACCTACAGATAATAGTAAATGCGCATCAAATCCCCTGAAAGCCTGATGTGTCAGTGTTTTTATCTGGTTTTTTGTTTGCGCCTTGTTTTAAGAAGGGTGGTAGTTGTTTATGGGTTTATATAGAATTGTCAGACAATCTTTGATTCACCTATAAATAATTTACTCGGAACTTATTACATGAGCACTGAAACACCAAAGGTCATTTACACGCTGACGGATGAGGCACCCTTGCTGGCGACTTGCTCGTTGCTGCCTATTATCAGAACATTTGCATCCGGTGCCGGGATTGAGATCATTAAAAATGACCTGTCTTTGCCTGCCCGTATCCAGGCTGAATTTGCTGAGTACCTGACGGAATCACAGCAGGTGGCAGACGGTCTTGGCCTTCTGGCGGAGCTGACACAAAAACCGGACACCAATATTATTAAGTTGCCTAATATTAGCGCTTCCGTGCCCCAGCTAATGGCGACGATCAGGGAATTGCAGGCTGCTGGTTATGCCATACCTGATTGCCCTGAAAACCCGCAGACGGCTGAGGAAGAGAAAATTTTTCAGCGTTACGCCACCGTATTAGGCAGTGCGGTGAATCCGGTATTACGTGAAGGTAACTCTGACCGGCGTGTGCCTGCGGCGGTGAAACGTTATGCGCAAACCTATCCGCATGAAATGAAAGCCTGGAGTCCGGCATCACGCACCCATGTTTCACACATGCGCGGCGGTGATTTCTACAGCAGTGAAAAATGTATGACGATGGATCGTGCCTGTGATGTCAGCATGGATCTGGTGACTAACAGCGGAGAAACGATTGTCCTGAAACAAAAGGTCTCGCTGTTGGAAGGCGAAATCATCGACAGTATGTTCATGAGCAAAAAAGCGCTGTGTGAGTTTTATGAGCAGCAGATGGACGATGCTAAAGAAACCGGCGTGATGTTCTCACTGCACGTAAAAGCGACGATGATGAAAGTGTCGCACCCGATTGTATTTGGTTACTGCGTTAAGATTTTCTATAAAGACTTATTCGCGAAACATGGCGAATTATTCGACGAGTTGGGTGTTAACCCGAATAACGGCATGAGCAGTGTTTACGAGAAAATTGCGACGCTGCCTAATTCCTTGCGCGAAGAGATTGAGCGCGATATTCACGCTTGTTACGAAGACCGTCCTGAACTGGCGATGGTGGATTCTGCCAAGGGTATTTCCAATTTGCACTCACCGAACGATGTGATTGTTGATGCGTCTATGCCTGCGATGATCCGTAATGGCGGTAAAATGTATGGTGCGGCGGGTAAGTTGCAGGATACTAAGGCACTGATGCCGGAAAGTACCTTTGCACGTATTTATCAGGAGATGATTAATTTCTGTAAAACTAATGGTTCTTTTGATCCGACGACCCTGGGTACGGTGCCTAATATTGGTCTGATGGCGCAAAAGGCTGAGGAATACGGTTCGCACGACAAAACCTTTGAAATTCCTGAGTCTGGCGTGGCGCGCATTGTGGACGCTGACGGTAATATACTGATTGAGCAGGATGTTGAGCAAGGTGACATCTGGCGTATGTGCCAGACAAAAGATATTCCTATCCGTGATTGGGTGGCGTTGGCGGTCAGACGGGCGCGTGAATCACAGATGCCCGCTATTTTCTGGCTGGATGAGTACCGCCCGCACGAATATGAGCTGATCCAAAAGGTTAAACTTTACTTGCAGGATCATGATCTGAGCGATGTTGATATTACTATTAAGTCGCCATTACGTGCGATGCGTTTCAGCTTGGAGCGTATTATTCGCGGCAAAGATACCATCTCTGTGACCGGTAATATTCTGCGTGATTACCTGACGGATTTGTTCCCGATTATGGAAGTGGGTACCAGTGCCAAGATGCTGTCGGTAGTACCACTAATGAAAGGTGGCGGGCTGTATGAGACGGGGGCGGGAGGGACTGCACCGGTATTGGTAAAACAACTGCTCGAAGAGAATCACCTGAGCTGGGATTCATTGGGTGAGTTCCTGGCGCTGACGGTATCATTTGAACAGGTGGCCAGGCAGTTCGGCAGCGATAAGGCCAAAATTCTGGCGGTGACGCTGGATGAGGCGATTGGTACTTTATTGCTGAATAACCAGTCACCTAAGCCGCGCACCGGTGATCTGGATACCCGTGGCAGTCATTTTTATCTGGCGATGCATTGGGCGAAAGGGCTGGCTGAACAAACTGAAAGCCCTGAGATGGCTGAGCACTTTGCGGTGTTGGCTAAGACACTTGCAGATAATGAAGAGGCTATTGTTGCTGAGATGAAAGATGCTCAGGGTAAAGCGGTTGATTTGGGTGGTTATTTCTTTGCTGATTCAGAGATGACTAAAGTCGCCATGCGTCCTAGTCCGATCTTTAATGAAGCGATTAAAGCGGCGCGGATGCCTGGTTTTACGGCAGCGGAAATGGCGGGTTAGTTT
>CACVAV010000376.1 GCA_902727945.1 uncultured Thiotrichaceae bacterium
AATCGTAACTCACCCTAGGATCAACCAGGGTATACAGAAAATCAGCGATCAGGTACCCGATCAATGTCAGAAAACCACTGATCCAGGTAATCGATAACACCATCTCACGATCCCGGCTTTTTACAGCCTCGACCGCCAACTGCCCCATGCCATTGATACTGAAAATATTTTCCACAATCAGTGAGCCACCCAACAAACTTGGCAACAAACCAGCGGCCACTGTAATCAATGGCAATAAACTATTCCGGAACACATGTTTCCACAGCACTTCCTGTTCACTCAGCCCTTTGGCGCGTGCCGTACGTGCATAATCTGAGTTGAGGTTTTCCAGTACAGAAGTTCGGGTTAATTTAGACAGCGCCGCAAAACCACCATAGGACAAGCACAGTACCGGCAGGACTAAATGCCAGATACGATCCAGCAGAAAGCCACGAATATACCCATCACCCATCAACTCCACTGCAATCAAAGCCCCCAGCAACGCACCAAACAACCCCAGGCCGGTAACACGGAACGGTGCATATAACATCCATGCCAGACCACCGATCACCACGGCACCGGATAATGGCAACAACAGCCAGTTCAGCCACAGATGCTCAGCATGCGCCATCACCATCCAGATTCCGGCGGCCAAACCAAATACAGTGCCCGCGATCGTGCGGAGTTTACGTTCTTCCCAACGGCTCACCCATACGGCCAGACCCGTGCCAATGATTAACCCCAGAAATAACTTACCCACATCCCACAATGAACCCCAATGCGGCATGAAGGTCATATCTTGTGCAGCGCGACTGCTGATCCCTGCGGTGGGAAACCATTGCCAGTGTTGTACATTGGCAAAAAACCCGAGTAATAGAACACCTGCCAACATAGTGGGAATTGACCAGAGGCCAAGCATAATAACACTGGAACTGACATCGAAACTGCCGCCTCTGTCAGTGGCCGCTTTCACACCGATAGCGATAGCAAGCAGGTAAATGAGCGGAATGGTGACGACATTGAGCAGGAGGGTTATGGGTATTCGTTCGGCAAGAATTTCCCCGACGGGCCGTCCAAACTGCGTGCTGTCACCCAGATCAACGCCCTTAGTTAATGAAAACTTCCCCAACGTCCCATCATCATTTACCTCAAAGCCGATGGGCATAATATTATTCAGCCAACGCGCATACTGCATCGGTGCGGGCTGATCTAATCCATAACGTTTATTGTAGTATTCAAGCTTCGCCTGCCGTGCCTCAGGTTTCATATCCAAGCCGCCCACCAGGCTTTCTGCCGTAATGCCACCAGGTGACATGGCCATCACGGTGAACACAACGGCAGTGATTCCTAACAAAGTGGGAATCATCAGTAACAAACGGCGAATCAGATAAGTCAGCATCAATCAGACCTGATTACTGGCTGTAAAGCTGTTGGTCGCCCGGAACAAAAGTTTCCGTGGGCAGGAACGTGCGGTTCAAACCTAATTTAGTCAACCCCAGGTTCTTAATTCGCTTATCAATAAACGCCAGTGTTTTACGCCGGAATAAAAAAGTATAAGGCTGGTCTTCATAAAGTATTTTCTCCGCCTCACCCCACAATGCCATGCGCTTTTCTTCGTCAACCGTAGCACGCGCCTCATCAATCAGTTTATCCAGTTCAGGGCTTTTGTAATTAATAAAGTTATTCCCATTCGCAATAGTTTGTGAACTATGAAACATTTGGTTAATGTCAGTTTCGACCCCGCTAGTCCACGCCAGAGTGATCGCTTCAAAATCTTTCTTATTCAGCGCCTCCACCATGACCGGCCATTCCTGTGGAAAAGGCACCAGTTTCACACCTGCTTGTGCGTAGATGTCCTTGAGTAATAACACCATGCGATTAGTATCTTCATTACCCTGAAAATAGGTCATCCTGAACTCAAATGGCTCACCGGCTGCGGTTTCAATCACCCCATCGCCATTACGATCCTCATAACCCACGTCTTTCAGCAAAGCCCGCGCCTTTTCAAGATCAAATGCATAAGGTTTTAAATCCGGATCATGTTGCTTACTGGTATCACTGAACGGGCTGACTGCGGGTGCACCATAATCCAGGTGCACATCCCGAATAATACGCGCTACATCCGTCATATAAGTCATTGCCTGACGCACACGTTTATCCGCAAAGCGTGATGGTTTGTCATCCGGCCCCTGACTCCAACCGATCCAGGAATAACTGGCTATTGGCGACATAAACTCAAAATTCTGGCTTTTACCCATGATCTGCTCATCGGCTTTGAGTTTCGCATACTCAACCGGCTTGGCAGCATAGCTATCAATTTCACCATTGCGGTAAGTCGTCAAACGCGCACTGTCATTCTGAATAATCTTCCACAAAATCCGGTCATAGGATGGTTGCACATCACCCCAATAACGTTCATTACGCACTAACTCGACATTGCCTTTATCCGGCGTCCAGCCTTTTGGATCCTCCAAACGATATGGCCCACTGCCCAATAACAAACCTTTGGATTCATTGAATTTTTGTGGAATATCCAGATACGGCTCATAAAAATGCTTCGGCATAATCCACATACCACCTGCTAACTCTAAGGCCTCAAAATAAGGATCTTTATAAGTAAATACGACTTCATGTGACCCGGTCGCCTTAACACTAGAAATTCTTTCATACAAGGAACGCTCAGCAGGTGCCTGAATAGCTTCCGTCATCGCAAAGTCAAAACTAAACACCACATCTTCAGCTGTCAACGGCTTGCCATCTGAGAAGGT
>CACVAV010000377.1 GCA_902727945.1 uncultured Thiotrichaceae bacterium
CGACGTGCCACATTACACCTGTGCCAATAGAATCAAGAGGGATAAGCTATTTAAAACGGAACAGATTTGCGCAGATAAGCTTCCGGCCTGCGGAACTCGCTACGCTCAAACAGTCCTCAGCCTACAGCTTACCCACCCAAACCTTTCCTTGTACTCTGGCTTAAGTAAGCAGCCAACTAACGAAATTTAATCGCGTGCCTGCTGATCAGTATCGGCATCATCTTCAGGGTGATTTGCACGGTCATCAGCCACTACTTTGTCAATCAGGGCCGACAACGCATTACCTTTAACCTGGGTATCATCGTAGAAGAATCTTAGCCCCGGCGTAATGCGCAACTTCATACCACGACCTAATTCGTGACGCAGGAAACCGGCCGCATTATTCAATGTCTCTTCAGCCACCTTACCCTGCTCAGCATCCAATACATCGAACCAGACCTTGGCATGAGACAAGTCTTTAGTCACACTAACATCAAGCAATGTAACCAGACCCACACGCGGGTCTTTCACTTGTTCACGAATTAACACCGAAAGGTCACGACGAATCTGCTCGGCAACGCGCTCAGATCGCGCGAAGCCGTGTGAGGAATGTTTTGGCATCAGATCGTACGTGCTACTTCAACGTATTCGAAGACTTCGATCTGGTCACCTGCCTGCACATCGTTGTAGTTCTTAACCGCAATACCACACTCTGTACCCAGGCTAACCTCTTTCACATCGTCACGGTGGCGACGTAATGACTCAAGTTCACCTTCAAAAATAACCACATTATCACGCAATACGCGGATAGGATTACCTTTACGTACCGCACCATCGACCACCAGACAACCTGCAACCTGTCCGAATTCAGATGATTTAAATACATCTTTAACTTCAGCCAGGCCGGTAAAGACTTCCTTGGTTTCAGGTGACAACATGCCACTCATTGCATTACGCACATCGTTAATTACGTCATAGATAATGCTGTAATAACGAATTTCGACATCACTTTCCTGTGCATTTTTACGTGCCGTACCGTCAGCACGAACATTAAATGCAATCACAATCGCCTTGGAAGCTGCAGCCAGATCAATGTCACTGCCATTCATACCACCGACACCGGAAGCAATAATTCTGACTTCGATTTCATCCGTAGACAACTTGGCCAGTTCGCTGCGAATCGCCTCGACACTACCCTGAACATCACCTTTAACTAACAAGTTAACCTGTTGTTTATCCGGCGATTCCATCTGGTTAAGCATATTGTCCAGCTTAGTACTCTGTTGCGCAGCAAAGCGTGTATCACGCTGCTTTTCACGGCGCACATCGGCCACTTCACGTGCCTTACGCTCATCAGAAACTACAAACGCTTCGTCGCCCGCTTCCGGCGCTGCTGACAGACCCAGTACAGAGACCGGAATCGATGGCCCGGCTTCCTTGACAGGGCGGCCCGCTTCGTCGAACAACGCACGAACACGACCGTATTCGGTACCACAAAGCAGGATATCACCCTTGCGTAAAGTACCTTCACGTACCAGAACGGTAGCAACCACACCGCGACCACGTTCAATGCTGGCTTCAATCACGGTACCTTTTGCCGGCGCATCAACTGCTGCTGTCAGCTCCTGAACTTCCGCCACCAATAAAATAGTCTCTAACAGTGCGTCAACGCCATCACCGGTTTTAGCCGAAATACGTGCAACCGGCACGTCACCACCCCAGTCTTCCGTCAGTACTTCGTTCTGAGATAACTCACTTAATACACGATCCGCATCAGCACCGTCCTTATCCATCTTGTTGATAGCAACAATCATAGGAACGCCTGCTGCTTTAGCATGCTTAATGGCTTCTTTAGTCTGAGGCATCACGCCATCATCAGCTGCCACGATCAGGATAATAATATCCGTCACCTGAGCACCACGCTCACGCATCTGGGTAAATGCCGCATGTCCGGGCGTATCCAGAAATGAAATGGTGCCCTGATCCGTATCTACATGGTAAGCACCGATATGCTGCGTAATTCCACCAGCTTCACCGGAAGCTACCCGTGATTCACGGATATAATCCAGCAACGAGGTCTTACCATGGTCAACGTGACCCATGATGGTGACCACCGGTGGGCGTACAGTCTCGGCAAAGTCTTTGCCTTCACCCAAAACACCCGCTAACAGCGCGTCGTCGTCCATTTCCTTTTCTGGCTTAGCAATATGACCTAATTCTTCAGTCACCAACATCGCGGTTTCCTGATCAATCACCTGATTGATGGTCACCATCATGCCCATTTTCATCATCGCTTTGATAATGTCAGTCGCACGAATCGATAATTTCTGAGCCAGGTCAGTCACAACAATCGTTGCCGGTACTTCAATCTCATGTACCACAGGTGCCGTCGGCATTTCAAAACCGTGTTTTACTTCACCACGGTCAACCTTAACTTCACGCTTACCACCACGACGATTATTACCGCCACGAACGTTTCCACGCGGATTTTCACGTTCACGGGTACGAATCTTTTTCTTATCTTTGCGCGTGACTGCCGCCGGGCTGGCTGGCTTGTCTCCGGGCTTAGCAGGTGCCGCTGTAGCACCCGGTTTTGCAGGTGCGGCCGGCTTAGCTGGCTCTGCCTTCTTCTCAGCTGGTTTTGACGCTGCCACCTTAGCAGCCTCTGCCGCTGCTCTAGCGGCTTCTTCTGCCTTCAGCTTCGCTCTTGACGGGCGACGTTTCAACGCTGAAGCTGCATCTCTGCGCGCAGCATTAGTCACAGCCTCATGGCGTTCTTTAGCTGTCATTTCCATAGGATTCTTCGGAGCGGGCTTAACCGCTTCAACCGGCGCAGCTTCCTGTACCGGAACCACTACTTCGGCTGGAGTTTCAACCGGCGCATTATCCTGTGCTACCGGCTCAGGCTTAGCTTCTGCTTCAACAACTTTAGCTTGTTCTACTGGTGCAGGAACAACTTCCGGTGCTGACTCAACCGGTGCAACCGGTGTCTCTGCTGCTACCTTAGCCTCCACTTCTGCCGGAGCATCCGCCACTTCAGGTGTAGCAGGTTCTGATACCGGAGTTTCGACTGGCTGTTCAGGCTCAGGCATACCCTTATCGCGGCGTAGCCTGGAAGCTTCTAATTCGCGACGACCCTGTTCAGCTTTCTGAATCAGGCTTTCACGCTCAAGACGCGCCTGCTCGGCCTGACGCGCCAATTCATCGGCACGTGCCTCAGCGGCAACATCAACCGGAGCGGCAGCGGCTGGCGCAGTATCTTTACGCAAACCCAGGGTTTTTTTACGCCTTACTTCAATACCGGGCTTTTTGGCACCGCCAGCGGCACTGCGACTTTTAAGCGTGATCTTTTTCCCGCCACTGGCCGGAGCATCATCAACACTTTCACGCATACCTTCCAGCAGCATTAATTTTTGTGCATCCGTGATCTTATCTTCCGGACTACTGACTTCTACTCCTGCCCGTTTCAATTGACGCATCAACACATCAACGGGAGCCTTCACCATCTTGGCGAGTTCACTTACTTCAATATCTGACATATTTTTGTCTCCCGTTAGTTAGTCTGACTGCTCTTCCGCAAACCATGGCGCTCTCGCGGTCATGATCAGAGCGGCGGCCCGTTCTTCATCCATTCCATCAATATCCAGCAACTCATCCACTGCCAATTCGGCAAGGTCTTCCATTGTCCGGACTTCACGTGCGGCCAATACATAAGCCAGGTCTTTATCCATGCCATCCATATCTAACAAGTCATCAGCCGGTATCGGTGCATCCTGCACGATCGCCTCGGTCAACAAAGCAGTCCGGGCACGGTTTCTCAACTCATCAATAATTTCTTCATCAAATGCTTCGATTTCCAGAAATTCTTCACGGGCGACATAAGCGACTTCTTCCAGTGTAGAAAAACCCTCTTCCACCAGTACAATCGCCACATCTTCGTCAACATCCAGCTTATCGGAGAATAACTCAAGTATTGCCTGTTGCTCAGCCAATGTTTTGGCTTCAGCATCCTCGACACTCATGACATTCAGTGTCCAACCGGTCAATTCACTGGCCAGACGTACATTTTGACCGCCTTTACCGATGGCTTGAGACAGACGCTCCTGATCAACACCAATATCCATAGACTGATTATCTTCATCAACTACAATAGATAATACTTCAGCCGGAGCCATCGCATTCATGACAAATGTCGCGATATCCTCATCCCACAGTACAATATCAACCCGCTCGCCATTTAATTCAGTCGTCACCGTCTGAATACGTGAACCACGCATGCCGACACAAGCACCCACCGGATCAATATTAGGCAAATTAGCCCGTACCGCTACCTTAGCTCTCGCACCAGGATCACGTGCTGCGCCCATTATATCAATCATTTCCTGATTGATCTCAGGTACTTCCAGCTTCATCAACTCAGTCAGGAAGTTAGTATCAGTACGGCTGAGAATAATCATCGGGCCGCGTGGCTCCTGACGAATCTCCTTAAGATACCCACGCATCCGTGTACCGTTATGTGTCATTTCGCGTGGAATCATTTCTTCACGCGGAATCAATGCTTCAGCATTTTCACCCAGATCCAGAAAAACACCTTTGCGATCAACACGCTTGACGGAACCCATTAACAGTTCGCCAACACGATCACGGTAGCCTGAAACCACGCGTTCACGCTCGGCTTCCCTTACCTTAGAAACAATTACCTGTTTCGCGGTCTGGGCAGCAATGCGACCGAACTCAACGGATTCAATAGGCTCTTCAACGTAATCACCTATTGCTATGTCCTCAGAAGCACCTTCTTTAGCAGTAGCATAACTCAGCAGAATCTGACGTTCCGGACTTTCGAATTCAGGATCTTCATCGTCAATCACCAGCCAACGGCGGAAAGTGGTGTAGTCGCCGGTTTCACGATCCACAGACACCCGGACATCCATGTGCATACCAAAACGTTTACGGGTTGCCATCGCCAACGCAGTTTCGACCGCTTCAAAAATCAGGTCTTTGCTAACGCTTTTCTCATTCGAGACTGCATCAACAACATATAGGATTTCTTTACTCATGAATCTGCGCCACTCCTTTTGCCTTTTTTCGGCGATGCCTGCATTTCAAATTTCAACCGGCCACGGTCAATGCTGTCATGCGGTATCTCGAACAACGTATTATCTACTAATATGGTAATCACGGAATCATCAGCGGATTTAAGAATACCCACAAAATTGCGCCGGTCTTCAATGCGCGTGTGCGTTCGCACCTTGAGTTCCTTACCTACATAACGCTGGTAATGCTCAGGGGTGAATAACACGCGATCAACACCAGGAGAAGACACTTCCAGCATATAAGCCACCGGAATCAGATCTTCAACATCCAGTGCTGCACCCAGCTGCTGGCTGACTTTGCCACAATCATCAACAGTGATACCCGCTTCGGCATCAATAAAGATACGCAATAAAGCACTTTCACCGTAAGCACGGTACTCATGGCCCCACAAATCATACCCAAGACCTGTGACAGTAGTATTAATCAGGGTTGCCAGTTGTTCCTGCATGTAATGATTGATTCCTATAGGGTAGATATGTTGTAGATAATGAAAAAGCCCCTGAAAAGGGGCTTTTTTATATTTGGTAGCGGGGGCAGGATTTGAACCTGCGACCTTCGGGTTATGAGCCCGACGAGCTGCCAGACTGCTCCACCCCGCATCAGAAGATGTGCATAATAGAGAAAAACATTTTGGCTTGCAAGCATAACCTGCAATTTTTTTTCAAAAATGAAAAAAAAGAAATCAAAAGCACTTAGCGGATGTGCCGGTACACAAAACCAGGGAAGGCAAACACCATAAACAGGCTCGCAGTGACCGCATAAAACTCCCAGTCCTGCACATGATTGGTGCCCATTAACCGGCCCTCAAGCAGATAACCTACCCCACCGATAATCAGGTACAAGGCCAACCACTCCAGCAGGCGCATCCACACTTTTTTATTTTCACACTCCAGCACCAGAAAACAGCGCTGACTTAACCAGGGTACATTAGCCAGCAATATAGCGACCGCCAGATAAATCCACTGAAAAGACTCAAAACTCATAAATTACTCGTTGATACCGCTATGGAACAAATACCCATTAAGACACCGGGAAAGACACCCAGAATCACCATAAGCAAACCATTAAAACTAAATAAAACCTGAAAATCCACTTCCGCCACAATCGGTGTGCTCTCTTCCGGCTCATCGAAATACATCAGCTTAATGGCCCGCAGATAATAAAATGCCCCCACAACCGACATTACGACCATCGTCAGTGCTACCAATAAATAACCTTCACCCATCACTACTTTAATGACTGACAATTTCGCATAAAAACCAGCGGTAGGCGGAATACCTGCCATCGAGAAGAAGATGAGTAGCATAATAAAGGCATACCACGGATGACGGTCATTCAAACCACGCAAACAATCCAGATTATCCGGATCAGACATGCGGTTACCCAGCAGAATTAAAACCGCAAAACCGCCCGCAGACATCAACGCATAAATAATGGTGTAAAACATAGCCGCGCTATAACCATCTTCAGTACCGACTAATACACCTAACAACACAAAACCCATGTGGGCAATGGTTGAATAGGCAAACATACGCTTCAGACTGGTCTGGGCAATCGCCATCAGATTCCCCATGACGATTGATAGCAGCCCCAGCAACATCAACATCTGCGACCAGCTGCTCTGCCCTGCACCCAGCCCATCCGCCAGCAAACGTATCAACAAAGCGAACGCAGCAATTTTAGGCGCACTACCCAGAAATAAGGTAACCGCCGTAGGTGCGCCCTGATAAACATCAGGCACCCACATATGGAAAGGCACTGCGCCAAACTTAAAGGCAATACCCGCCACAATAAAGGTCATCGAGAACAGGAACAGAATATTGGTATGCAGCCCTGCCTGCGCCTGAAAATAAGCTTTCAGGTCAATAATATTCAGGCTGCCACTCATGCCATATAACATAGAAATGCCATACAACAACAAACCGGATGCAATAGCACCCAGCACAAAATATTTCATTGCCGCTTCAGAAGCATTGCTGTTATCACGCTGCATAGCCACCAGGGCATACATGGACAAAGCCAGTAATTCCAGCCCCAGATACAGCACCAGCAAGTTATAACCGGAGATCATGATCATCATGCCCAGAATAGCCGCCATGCCCAGCACAAAAAACTCACCACGCCACATATTCTGTTCGCGCAGGTATTTTCGGGAATACGCAAACGTCAGGCTGGAGATCAGCAAAATACTGATTTTTAAAATATCCCCCAAGCCATCAACAATGTACATACCACCAAGGCCCGTGATAAAAGCCCCTTCACTGTTAAAAGACTTGCCCAGAACCAGCAAAGCGGTTGCCCACAGAGCCAGCTGTGTCGCCAGATAAGTAATTAACGGAGCACCTTTTGCCACCCACAGATCCATTAATAACACTGTGCATAAAGCCGCTAATAAAAAAACTTCAGGCGAAGCGATGGCAAAAGCTGACATATCAAAATTCATTTCACAGCCCCTTTCGCTCCAAGCTCACTCAATGGCGCAGTCACTTCTAATAAATTAGCCAGTGATGCTTCCATCATATTAGTCAGCGGGTGCGGCCACAAACCCAACCACAACACCACAATAGCCAGTGTACCCAGGATCATGAACTCACGACGATTAAGGTCTTGTAACTGATCAACTTCACTACTCGTCACCTTGCCGTACAACACCCGGCGCACCAGCCACAAAGTATAAGCCGCACCAATAATCAAGGTCAGACCAGCCAATCCGGCAATCCAGATATTTGCCTTAGCCGTAGCCAGAATAACCAGAAATTCACCCACAAAACCTGAAGTACCCGGCAAACCGGCATTCGCCATCGCAAATAACACAAAGAATGCTGCAAACCATGGCATGCGACCGGCAACCCCGCCGTAAGCTTTTATTTCCCGTGTGTGCATGCGGTCATATAACACGCCGATACACAAGAACATCGCGGCAGAAATAAAACCGTGGGACACCATCTGCACCATGCTGCCTTGCATAGCCATCACCGCACTAGTGGAACCATCACCGCCCAGATAGGTAGCCTGCAGCCGGAAAATCAGAAAAAGACCCAGCGTGACAAAACCCATGTGTGCGATCGATGAATAAGCCACCAACTTTTTCATATCATCCTGCACCAAGGCAACAAAACCAATATAGATCACCGCAAACAGCGACAGACCAATCACCAGCCAATCCATTTGAAGCGCCGCATCGTTCACAATCGGCAAGGCAATTCTCAGAAAAGCATAACCTCCGACTTTCAACGTAATCGCAGCCAGAATCACCGAACCGCCGGTAGGTGCCTCAACATGTGCGTCCGGTAACCAGGTATGCACCGGCCACATCGGAATCTTGACGCCAAAGGCCAGTAAAAATGAGAAAAAGACCAGCATCTGAGCTTCTATAGGCAACTCCAGCGCATACAAGTCAGTCAGTGTGAAACTACCACCACTTTTTGAATACAGATAAATCAGGCTGATTAATAAAAACACCGAACCAAGGAAAGTGTACAGAAAGAACTTAATCGTGGCATAAATCCGGTCAGGCCCGCCCCACACACCGATAATCAGAAACATCGGAATCAGCATCGCTTCAAAAAAGATATAAAACAGCATGCTATCCATGGCGACAAAGACACCATTGACTATGCCCTCCATGATCAGGAAGGCGGCCATGTATTGAGCTACTTTGTACTGAATGACTTCCCAACCCGCCAGCACCACGATCACCGTAGTAAAAGTATTCAGCAGTATTAGCGGGATCGATATACCATCCACGCCTAACATGTAGTTAATTTCAATACCAAACGCATTAATCCACGGAATACTCTGGGTGTAAGCCATCTCACCAGACTTTGAGTCATAGCCCAGCAACACCAGACTGGACAGAAAAGTCAGCACAGCAAAAATCAACGCACCTTCTCTGGCCCCCGCACGGTCACCCAGCATCAGCACAGCGATACCACCCAGAACCGGTAACCAGATCAGAAAACTCAGTATTGGCCAATCAGACATTAATATAGCCTCCGGCAGATTTTACAGCGCGTTATGACAGTCAACACTTTAACCTTCACGAAGAATATACAAAAAGAATCCACGCCACCATTAACGTGACGCCCAGCACCATAGAAAATGCGTAGTGGTACAGGTAGCCGGTTTGTAAACGACTAATCAGCGCTGCTCCCCGTTTCACCACCTTCACCGTGCCGCCAACAAACAAACCATCAATCAGCAACTTATCGCCCAATGCCCAGAGACTATTACCCAAGTAAAGTGCACCATTGGCCAGCACCTTCTGATTAAAGGCATCCAGGTAATATTTCTCAGACAGCACTTTATGCAACCAGCCAAAATGATCATAAAACCAATCAGCCACCTCATCATTTTTCATGTAGGTGTACCACGCCAACGCTGCACCGGCTGCTGCCAGCCACACAGCAGGACTCAGAAATCCATGTAATATAAAGCCGGGAATACCGTGGTAACTTTCACGTAACTCAGGGATGGCCGCATGCTTAGAACCGTCAACCATAATAGTAGTGACTTCACGGAATCCTTCCTTGACCGGAAGCAATACCTGATTAAAGAAATCACCCAAGGCCACCGGATCAATCAGAAACCCGGCCAGCACAGACGGAATCGCCAGCAGAATGAGCGGCGTGGTAACCACTTTTGGCGACTCACGCAGGTGCGCCAGGGTGTGATCATCCATGCGCTCATCACCGTGAAACACCATAAAAAACATTCTGAAGGTATAAAAGGCCGTTACAAAAACCCCCAACACCACCATCACATAGGCATAATCCGCCATCACCAGCTCAGACTTGTGCACCGCTTCGATAATCAAATCTTTGGAGAAGAAACCCGAAAAGCCGGGAAATCCGATCAAGGCCAGTGAGCCAATCAAAGCTGTCCAGTAGGTAATCGGCATGTATCGCCTTAACCCACCCATTTTACGCATATCCTGCTCATGGTGCATGGCGATAATCACCGAGCCAGCCGCCAGAAACAACAGCGCCTTAAAGAAGGCGTGTGTCATCAGGTGAAACACCGCTGCTGAATAAGCCGAAGCGCCCAGCGCCACCGTCATATAACCCAATTGCGATAGCGTTGAATAAGCGATCACCCGCTTAATATCATTCTGCACAATACCGACCAGCCCCATAAAGAAGGCCGTCGTTGCACCCACTGTCAGGATCACATTCAATGCAATATCCGATAATTCATACAGGGGTGACATCCGTGCCACCATGAAGATACCAGCAGTAACCATAGTGGCGGCATGAATCAACGCAGAAATCGGCGTCGGGCCTTCCATTGAATCCGGCAGCCAGACATGCAAAGGCACCTGTGCAGACTTACCCATCGCACCAATGAATAGCAATACCAGCGCCAGATCCAGCGCGTCCACACCATCCAGCGCAGTCAGTGGCCCTACAGTTAATGGAAAAATACCCGGAAGGTTCATCTTGTGCACTTCAAACTTTTCAAAGGCAACCGTGTAGTCCAGTGAGCTGGTATAAATCAGAATAATGGCAATACCCAACAGAAAGCCCAGATCACCGATACGGTTAACAATGAAGGCCTTCATATTGGCATAAACAGCGGTATCTTTTTCGTACCAGAAACCGATCAACAGGTAAGACACCAGGCCCACTGCTTCCCAGCCAAAGAACAGTTGCAGGAAATTATTACTCATGACCAGCATCAGCATGGCAAAGGTAAACAGTGAAATATAGCTGAAGAAGCGCTGGTAACCCGGATCATCGTGCATATAGCCAATAGTATAAATATGCACCATCAGCGAGACAAAGGTCACCACTAACATCATCAGGATCGTCAGGTTATCAATCAGAAAACCGATTTCCATTTTGACATTATCGACCACTGCCCAGGTATACACAGCACCGTTATAAACAGCGCCGCCATCCAGCGTGATATGTTTGAATACGAATAATGACAGCAGGAATGCCAGCGCCACTGAACCGGTTGTGACCCAGTGCGACAGATTGCGCCCGATCTGTTTTCCGAACAAACCGGCAATAATCGCACCGAACAACGGAGCCAACGGAATAGCTAAATAAACCGTCTCCATGCTCACCCCTTCAACCCGTTCAGCTCCTGAACATTAATCGTCCGGCGGCTACGGAACAATACCACCAGAATCGCCAGGCCAATCGCTGCTTCTGCTGCTGCTACTGTCAGAATAAAGAACACAAAAATCTGCCCGGCCATGTCATCCATATAATGCGAAAAGGCAATAAAATTCAGATTCACTGCCAGCAACATCAGCTCAATGCACATCAACAGCACCAACATGTTTTTCCGGTTCAAAAACATACCAGCGATACTAATGGCGAACAAAATAGCGGCTACCACTAAATAATGAGACAAACCAATCATTTTTCTGCCTCCATCTTCACCAGGCGCACCCGGTCTTCACGCTTTACACGCACCTGCTGATCAATATTCTGTGATTTGGAATTGGGTCGTCTGCGTAAAGTCAGTGTGATCGCCGCAATAATGGCTACTAACAAAATGACCGCCGCAATCTCGAAGGGATAGAGATACTGCTTATAGAGTACTTCGCCCAACGCTTTAGTATTACTGTAATCAGCACCGTGACGCTGACCCTGCATATACTTTTCGCCATCAAAGCCACCACCGTTCAGCACCAGAATCATTTCAACAGCAATCACCAACGCCACCAGCAAACCCACCGGCAGGTATTTAATGAAGCCTTCTTTTAAATGATTATGATTAATATCCAGCATCATAATCACGAACAAAAACAGCACCATGACCGCACCGACGTAAACCAGCACCAGTACAATGCCCAGAAACTCAGCTTCCAGTGTCACCCAAATCGCCGCACTGGTAAAAAAGCACACAATCAGACTCAATGCGGCATACACAGGGTTGCGCACCGTGACCATACTGATGCCTGACAGCAGTAATACACCCGAAAACAGATAAAACAGCAGCTGTTCAAAACTCATCCGTCATCCTCATTAACGATACGGCGCATCAGCAGCTTTCATCGCTGCAATTTCAGTTTCATGATTATCACCCACCGCTAATAACTTCGCCTTGGTCATGATGTTTTCACCACGATTTTCAAAGTGATACTCAAAAATATTGGTTTCGACGATGGCATCCACCGGGCAAGCTTCTTCACAAAAACCGCAATAGATGCACTTGAACATATCGATGTCGTAACGGGTGGTACGGCGCGTGCCATCCGGCCGTTCCTGTGATTCAATTTTGATCGCCAGTGCCGGGCAAACGGCTTCACATAACTTACAGGCTATACAACGCTCTTCACCATTAGGGTAGCGCCGCAACGCATGATGGCCACGAAAACGCGGTGAAAGGGGTGTTTTTTGCTCCGGGTACTGAATAGTGATTTTACGATCAAACAGATACCGCCCGGTGACCCGCATCCCTTTCAATAACTCAATCAGAGAAAAGGATTTAATATAATGCTTCAGGTTTTCACTCACATTAATACCCATTACTTACTCCTTATTCCCATGGCTGCCAGCCCAGACCTATTGCGAGCATTTCCGCAAAAATCCAGACGATAGTTAGCGGAATTAATATTTTCCAGCCTAAGCGCATGATCTGATCATAGCGGTAGCGTGGAAAAGTCGCGCGAAACCAAAGATAGAAAAACAGAAAGAAGGCCGTTTTCAGTAAAAACCAATGGATGCCATTACCAAATATCGCGCCCAATACCGGCAGCTCTGTTAAAAAGTCCAGCCCCTGAAACGGTGATAACCAGCCTCCCAGAAACAGCAGCGATGTCAACGCAGAAATCAGGATCATATTGGCGTATTCAGCGAGGAAAAACAGCGCGAAGGCCATCCCCGAATATTCCACATGAAAGCCAGCAACAATCTCGGACTCACCTTCGGCAACATCAAACGGTGCACGGTTAGTTTCTGCCACACCTGAAATAAAATACACCAGAAACAAGCCAAACAACGGCCAGATAAACCAGGAAAAAATACTACCGGATTGCGCCAGGATAATCTCATTCAAATTAAGGCTACCAGCGGCCATCAGCACACCTACCAGCGCAAAACCCATCGCGATCTCATAAGAAATTACCTGAGCACCCGCCCGCATCGCGGACAACATGGCATATTTAGAATTCGATGCCCAACCACCCAGAATAATGCCGTATACACCGACCGAGGTTAGCGCTAATACAAATAATAAACCGGCATTAATATCCGCCAACATCATGCCATCCGCAAACGGAATCACTGACCAGGCCACAAAAGCCGGCACCAGGGTGAGCATCGGTGCAATCAGGAAAATATAACGATTCGATTTAGTCGGAATAATGACTTCTTTAAACAGCAACTTGACCACATCAGCGATGGGCTGCAACCAGCCTTTTGGCCCAACCCGGTTTGGCCCCAGACGCACCTGCATGTAACCAATAATCTTACGCTCAGCAAAAGTGGTATAAGCCACGGCCAGAATCAACGGAATCAGAATCGCCACGATCTTCAGCAGAATCACAATAACAGTCTGCACTGCTGCGGGGATTTCACTCCAAATAGCGGTTAAAAATTCCATGACTATATCCTGTCCAGATCAATGTAGCCGAACGACTCACCCAGCGTATTCGCTGCCGTCGTTCCGGATTGAATCCACACACAACCCACCGGCACTGACTCATCCGCAGCCACCGGTAACTGTACAGAACCCTCATCCTGAGCCGCCTTAATCAAATCACCCTCATCAAAATCCAATCGCTCCATATCCAGCGGATTCAGGTGAATCAGCGGCACCGGAATCATGTCCTGTAACGCCTGCGCCCTGCGTACCAGCATATCATTGCGATACATATGCACATCGCCGATACGCTGCAT